>JBFMAM010000245.1:0-3398 GCA_040755805.1 Nitrospirota bacterium | reverse complement strand
CACAGGAGCTAAAAATCCCCTCAACTTTTGTGGAGACAAACTGCTTCTGGTGTATAGATGATGAAACCACAAGGGATAAGCTCAGGCTCCTGAAAGATGCCGGGCTGAAGGGTTTATTGATAAGCGTAAACCCCTTTATAAGAGAAGAGGTACCTTTCGAGAGAACAGAAAGGGCTATCAGAATGGGTAAAGAAGTCTTTGGTAAAAATATAATCATATACCAGGAACTCTTTTATGATGAATTCAAGAGATCGGGGAATAAAGGCACTCTCTCTTTCCAGGAATACCTGAATAAGAGGAAGGACAGCTTGAAGTATATAGAACTACTTCCTATGGGCAGGGCTGTTTACAAATTGGGTTATCTGTACAGAAAATATCCAGCAAAAAAATTCTTTGGTGAATCCTGCATAGGAGAACTTGCAAGGCCCTGGCATGTCCATATTGATAACTATTGTAATTATATGACAGGCTATTGCGGGGGTATCTCTCTCGGTGATGCAAGGAGTCTCGATTCGATCTGTCAGGGAATAGATTTAGATGAATATCCAATACTCGAAGCACTTGTAACTGATATTAAAAGACTTTATGAGTTTGGAACTCAAGAGTTCGGTTATCGTGAAAAGCAAGAAGGTTATATAGCAAAATGTCATCTCTGTGTAGATATAAGGAGGCATATAGCTCAACAGACAGACAGATTTAAAGAACTCAGACCAAGGGAGTTTTATTTTTATCTGGAATAATAGAAATAAAAATTTATGATTTAAGAGATTGTTGATATGCCATATACTGCGATAAAAAATCTGGAAAGGTGTTAAAACTGTGGTTTTTGTGATAAATATGTGGCTTGTTCAAGTAGCTACGTAGGTTATTCTGAAGAGTGTACAGGTTGTGGTGCCTGTTACATCTCTTGCCCCTATGAAGCCATAGAGATGAAAGAAAGGCCTAAAATGAGGGAGGTTAAGGTTGAGGTAAATGGAAGAAGCCTTTCTGTCCCGGAAAAGATGACGGTCAGGCACGTCCTTGAATTCCTTGGCTATTAAGGTAAGCAAATTCCCATCTGAAGGTGATTTGTTCGTACCCTGTGAAGTTGGCGGATGCTGGAGCTGTGCCGTAGAAGTTGATAGGGAGGTAAGGCCGAGTTGTGTGACGGCAGTAAGAGATGGAATGAAGATAAACACAAGCATTCCTGAAGATTATGTACCGAGGAGGATAGTTCATGGATGGATGGGCCATGCTGTTGGAGGAGTCGGAACCCCCTGGTGGCTTAAGGGCCATGAAGCAATAGAAGTTGCATGTTTTGCTGCTGGCTGTAATCTCCGCTGTCCACAATGCCAGAACTGGACTACCACCTATCGCGGAAGGGGAAAGACACTCACACCAGGAGAGTCGGCATTGCTAATGGCAGAAGCGAGGAAGCGATACAGAGTAAACAGGATGGCCATTTCTGGAGGCGAGAGTACCCTCAATAGATCTTGGCTTGTGCAATACCTCAAAGAATT
Organism: Nitrospirota bacterium; assembly: GCA_040755805.1. Classification (GTDB taxonomy): domain Bacteria; phylum Nitrospirota; class Thermodesulfovibrionia; order Thermodesulfovibrionales; family SM23-35; genus JBFMAM01. The sequence continues at coordinate 1,899 of JBFMAM010000245.1, read as the reverse complement.
GAAGAAGCTTAATCCTGACAAAGAGGCAAGGCTTCACGTAGATACAAATGCTACGATTCTTACCAGAGATTATATAGATGAATTGATAGAGGCTGGAATGACGGATATAGGCCCTGACCTGAAAGGACTTTATCCGGAAACCTTTATGCGTATAACCGGAATAGAGGACAAAGGGCTTGCGGAAAGATATCAGGAGACAGCCTGGAAAGCAACAGAGTATATCATCAATAATTACAGAGAAAAGGTTTTTATAGGTATTGGAATTCCTTATAACAAAAAGTTTATTTCAATTCAGGAGATAGTTGAGATGGGGAAGAGAATAGCCAAGATTGACCCAACAGTCCAGGTCTGTGTCCTGGATTACAGGCCTGAATTTCGAGCAATGAACATAACTAAACCGAGTTCTGAAGATATGTTCTTGGTCTGGAAAGAGCTGAAAGAAACAGGACTTAAGACAGTCATCTGCCAGACAGATTTCGGTCATATCGGGCCGGGTGAGAAAAAATGAGGCATAGATGAAAGGACTATCTGACACCTATATTCCTGTCTTTATTTTTCAATCTTATATCAGTAAAATTATTATTACACAGACATGAATAAACAAAAAGCTATTAATTATTGGTTCAATATGGCAGATTATGATTTGAAAACCGCTCAAGTAATGCTTGATGGCAGACGATACCTTTACGTTGGATTTATGTGTCATCAGGTAATTGAAAAGGCATTGAAAGGCTTATATGTAAAACAGCATAATAAGATTCCTCCATACACACATAATCTTTTAACTCTATGTGCGGATTTGAATCTTGTTCTTACGGAAGAACATCAGGATTTTTTTACTAAATTAAATCCTCTTAACATAGAGGCTCGGTATCCTGAAATGAAAGAAAAATTAGGGAAAGCCATGAACAAAAAGAAAGCATACGTTTTATTGGAAAAGACAAGGAGTATATATAAATGGCTCAAATCAAAAAAGAAGTAAAGAAAGCATTGAGAGACTATCTAATTAAAGTTCAAAGAGATATTCCTGTTGAGTTTGCGATATTATACGGCTCACAGGCAAAAGGGCAAGCGCGGCCTCACAGTGATATTGATATCGCAATTTTTTCTCATAAATTTAAAAATAAATCACACTATACTGCACAGGTAATGTTGCAGAAATATTTATGGGGAATAAAAGCTGACATCCAGCCTGTAGGTTATCCTGTAGATAAATACTCTTCAAAGAATAAATTAGATTTTGTCGGTGGGATTATAAAGAAAGAAGGGATTGTCGTCTGCAGAAAGAATAAGATATTGATATAAGGTTTGAAAAATATTCAATAATAACAGGAAGTTATGAAAAATAAAATTAATGATTTTGGACTTTTTCTGCAGACTCGTTATGTGAGAAAATAATCTGTGAGGATAAAATGAAGATCAAGAAAGATGATGATTCAATGCCTGACTTAGAGTCAAAGCTCAAGAAAAGTGATATTGAAATACAGAATTTTATAGCAGCACTTAAAAATGAAAACCTCAAATTACATCAAAAGATTGCAAAGCTACAAGTTAATAAAATATGTAAAATATGGGACGTTGTTTCCTAAGCGGATTAATTATTGACAGAAAATAAACACCCGTGCAATATTGAGCGATGCCACGACATGCACGTTTAGACATTCCGGGAGCTCTTCATCACATTATGATTAGGGGTATAAACAGAGAGGAAATTTTCATTGATGAACAGGACAAGTATAAATTTCTGGAGAAACTTTGGGAGAACGTATCTGAGGCGAAGTGTTCCATATATGCCTGGTCTTTGATGAGCAACCATGCTCATATATTATTCAAGAGCGGAGAGAAAGGGATATCGTCGGTAATGCGGAAATTACTCACATGGTATGCAATATATTTCAA
>JBFMAM010000244.1:0-3401 GCA_040755805.1 Nitrospirota bacterium | reverse complement strand
AAATTTAACATCTTCGTTATCGCACTCGTAAGTGTCGTCTTGCCGTGGTCTATATGACCTATCGTCCCTACATTTGCATGTGGCTTTACCCTCTCAAATTTAGCCTTTGCCATATAACCTCCTTTTTTTAAGTCAATGAGTCAATAAGTCATTGAGTCGTTGAGTTTTTAATTATTTAAATTGACATATTGACTCATTAACTTAATTACTTAATGACTGCCGTTTATTCTCCTCTTATCTTTGCTGCGATTTCTTCCGCGATTCCCTTTGGAGCCTCCTCGTAATGTGAAAACTGCATTGTATATGTAGCCCTGCCTTGTGTCTTTGACCTTAAATCAGTGGCGTAGCCAAACATCTCTGAAAGTGGGGCCATTGCCCTTATCACCTGAGCGTTGCCCCTTCTCTCTATGTTCTGAATCTTTCCCCGGCGGGCGTTAAGGTCTCCTATTACATCACCCATATACTCCTCAGGGGTCACAACCTCAACACTCATGATCGGCTCAAGAAGGACAGGCTTAGCCTTTTTTGCAGCCTCTCTAAATGCTATCGACCCTGCGATCTTGAATGCCAGATCAGAAGAGTCAACCTCATGATATGAACCGTCATAAAGTGTTGCTTTTATGTCAACAACAGGATAACCTGCAAGAATTCCTCTATCTGCTGCCTCTCTTATTCCTTTCTCAACTGCAGGTATATATTCCCTTGGGATCGTACCACCTACTATCTTATTAACAAACTCAAATCCCTCGCCAGCTTTTAATGGTTCAATCTCCATGAAAACATGACCATACTGTCCGCGTCCTCCGGTCTGCCTTATAAACTTTCCTTCTGCCTTTGATACTACCCTGATCGTCTCCTTATAGGCAACCTGCGGTTTCCCAACATTTGCGCTAACTTTAAACTCCCTCAGAAGCCTATCCACAATAATCTCGAGATGAAGTTCTCCCATACCAGATATAATCGTCTGCCCTGTATCCTCATTAAATGAGACTTTAAACGATGGGTCTTCCTGAGCGAGTTTAGATAGTGACTGTGAAAGTTTCTCCTGGTCGGCCTTTGTCTTTGGCTCAATTGCGACAGACATAACCGGCTCAGGGAACTCCATAGATTCAAGTATAATAGGGTCTTTCTCGTCACATAATGTATCACCTGTTAGTGTACTTCTGAGTCCAACAACTGCTGCGATATCACCAGCAGAAACCTCTTTTATCTCTTCACGCTTGTTTGCATGCATCTTCAGAAGCCTTCCGACCCTTTCCTTTATATCTTTTGTTGAGTTATATACATAGGAACCCGCACTCAGTACTCCTGAATAAACCCTTATGAATGTAAGGTGCCCTACAAAAGGGTCTGTCATCACCTTAAATGCGAGGGCAGAAAATGGTTCACTATTATCAGCATGCCTGATTATTTTAGAACCATTACTGGGCGCCACTCCTGTAACAGGTGGAATATCAAGTGGTGATGGAAGATAGTCCACTATTGCATCAAGCAGAAGCTGAACACCTTTGTTTCTGAATGCAGAGCCGCATAAAACAGGTGTAAGCTTCATCTCTAATGTGCCTTTCCTTATTGCTGTCTTTATCTCATCTACACTTATCTTCTCTCCACTCAGAAATTTCTCCATGATATTCTCATCAACATCTGCTAAGGTTTCAAGCATTTTCTCCCGGTATTTGCGGGTTTGGAGCATAAGCTGGTCCGGAATATCGCCTTCGGTATATTTTGCACTTAATGTTTCGTCATCAAAATATACTGCCTTCATCCTGACAAGGTCTATAGGTCCTCTGAATTCATCCTCAGCTCCTACAGGTATCTGAATAGGAACAGGATTGGCACCGAGGCGTTCTATCATACTATTCACACTCATGAAAAAATCAGCACCTACTCTATCCATTTTATTCATAAATGCAATTCGCGGCACGCCATATTTATTAGCCTGCCTCCAGACAGTCTCTGACTGAGGTTCAACACCTGCCACAGAATCAAAAATAGCAACAGCACCATCGAGTACTCTTAAAGACCTTTCTACCTCGATGGTAAAATCAACATGCCCTGGTGTGTCTATAATATTAATTCTATGGTCTTTCCAGAAACATGTGGTAGCGGCAGAGGTAATGGTTATACCTCTCTCCTGCTCCTGGACCATCCAGTCCATAACAGCGGTACCTTCATCGACCTCGCCTATCTTGTAGGTAACACCTGTATAATAGAGGATTCGTTCGGTAGTTGTAGTTTTCCCTGCATCTATGTGTGCCATAATACCAATATTGCGTGTCTTCTCTAATGGAAACCTTGACAAATGCCTTCTCCTCTATTATTCCTACCATCTATAATGGGCAAAGGCCTTATTAGCCTCGGCCATCTTGTGGGTATCTTCTCTCTTCTTGATAGAAGACCCTGTATTGTTAAAAGCATCCAGTAATTCTCCTGCCAACCTTTCCTGCATGGTCTTTTCAGTTCTGCCCCTTGAATAATTGATAATCCACCTGAAGGCCAAAGCCGTCCGCCTCTGCGGTCTTATTTCGACCGGCACCTGATAGGTTGCACCGCCAACTCTTCTTGGTTTAACTTCTACAACCGGCTTTACATTTTCAAGTGCTGTCTTGAATATCTTAAGCGGGTCACTCCCCATTTTCTTCTTTAAAATATCAAATGCACCATAGCAAATTCTCTCTGCTATGGATTTCTTGCCGCTCTCCGTTATTGCATTTATAAATTTGCTCACAATTTTGCTGTTGTATTTCGGGTCAGGTAAAATATCTCTTCTTTCTATAACTCTTCTTCTTGGCATTTATGAGCCTCTTATTTAGGCCTCTTGGCCCCATACTTTGACCTCCCTTGTCTTCTGTCTGCAACTCCCATGGAATCGAGGGTACCCCTGATGATATGGTACCTAACGCCAGGAAGGTCTTTTACCCTACCACCTCTTATCATTATAATAGAATGTTCCTGAAGATTGTGGCCTACTCCGGGTATATATGCTGTGACTTCCATTCCATTCATAAGCCTTACCCTTGCAACTTTTCTCAGCGCCGAATTCGGCTTCTTGGGCGTTGTTGTATAAACCCTTACACATACCCCTCTCTGCTGGGGACAACCTCCTAATGCAGGACTTTTGGTCTTCCTCTTAACCTTCTTACGCCCATATCTTACTAACTGTGCTATTGTAGGCACTTTACCTCCAAAAATTAATTTTAAAAAAATTGGATTCTAAAGTAAATGGAAAGATTACCAGAGAAAGTTTTTTTTGTCAAGCATACGAACTGTGGATGTGTAATCCCTCAGTTATAGGATAAAAAAAACCTCTTGCGTTCCGCCCCTCACCTGTGATATAAACAATGCATGTACAAACCCATCAAATATCGAGGTAGGACATTCACTGCAAAAGAAATTGATGA
>JBFMAM010000243.1:0-3435 GCA_040755805.1 Nitrospirota bacterium | reverse complement strand
ACTATCTAACAGGGCTCGTATCGTAAAATGTCTATGGGTTACGTCTTCTACGAATAACTTAACCGACAGACGAAACGAGCTTCGTTACCGTAACCGAGAGACGAGTATTTATTGGCAATTGGAGCTTTATTTGGTGTTTGGTTATTGGTAATTAGTGATTAGAGATGAATAGCACATGGACAAAAAATCTGTCATGAGGCTAAAATAAAAGGGAGATGTCAGAAAATGTCACAGCCTTAAAAATAAAGATAAAGGCCCTGATAGCTTTCAGGGCTGTATTTGTTACTCTTCTCCTCGGTTCGTCTTTCCTGTTTAAGGCGGGATATGAAAAATTCCCTTATGCCCATGCACTTTCCTATCTAATCGTCTCTCTGTATGCCCTTACCATCATATATTCTCTGTTGTTTGAAAGGATTAAGAACCTTGTTGCATTTGCATATACCCAGTTAGTGCTCGATGTGATTTTTGGAATGATACTCATCTATATTTCAGGAGGCATTGATAGCTGGTTTTCTTTTATCCTCATACTTACAGTTATTTCTTCAAGTATAGTATTAAATAAAAGGGCTGGTTACATCACTTCAACACTCAGCAGCGTTCTTTATGGAACGCTTATAACCCTTCAGTTTTACAGGCTACTGCCTCTACCTATCGAAGGCATAATAGAGGAGAAAGACTACCTCTATAATATATTTGTTCATATAATCTCCTTTTATCTTGCTGCTTACCTCAGTGGTTATCTATCGTCACGGCTTGAGAAGACAACACAAAAACTTGAGGAGAAGGATACAGATCTACGAGACCTTGATTTTTTTAACAAGGAAGTAATAGAAAGCCTGCCGAGCGGCCTGTTTACAACAGATATATCCGGTAATGTATTAATCTTCAACCGTGCTGCTGAAAGGATAACAGGCATTAAAAGGAACTCTGTCATAGGCCAGAGGATATACATAGCCATGCCATTCTTTAAGTTCCCCTTTGTTGATGGCCGCAGGGAGGAGACAATAAGGGTTAATGGCGTCCAGAAGGTAATCGGTTTTAATACTTCTCCGCTCAAGGATATAAGTGGTAACAATACTGGTTTTATAGGAATCTTTCAGGACCTCACACAGATGAAGAGGCTTGAATCAGAGATGAAACAGAAAGAGAAATGGGCAGCTATAGGAGAACTTTCATCAAATATCGCCCATGAGATCAGAAACCCGCTTGCTTCTCTGAAGGGCTCTATAGAGATACTCAGAGAGGATACAGTGCCCCGGAATTACAGGGTGAGACTTATGGATATCGCCCTGAAAGAAATGGAGCGCCTCGACCGCATTATAACTGATTTCCTTACATACTCACGACCTGCACCACCAGAATTTAAAAGGTTCGACCTCCATGGCGTTCTCGATGAGACCATAGAACTTCTTAAAAACGTGGAACATGACAAGGGCAATATCTCTATAAAGAAAAACTATAGTGGCAGACTTGAAGTGAATGCAGACCCACAGAAGATGCGACAGGTATTCTGGAACATCGGGGTAAATGCAATAGAGGCGATGCCTGAAGGAGGGGAACTTATAATTTCTACAAGAAACACTGATACAATTGTGGAGATAACCTTTAAAGATTCCGGGGTTGGCATAGACAAAAAATATCTCGAAAGGATCTTCTACCCTTTTTTTACTACAAAGGAGTGCGGAACAGGCCTCGGACTTGCAATAGTATACAGGATAATTGAAGAACATTCAGGCAGGATAAATGTGGAGAGCAGCCCTAGAGCAGGAACTAAAATCGAGGTTATAATACCAAAGACAGATGGAACGACATAGAGGAAAGATACTCGTAGTTGAAGATGAAAAAAATATGCGAGAAGTGCTTAAGATTCTTCTGGAGGGGGAGAACTACAAGGTAATATCCGCATCTGATGGATTCGAAGGGCTCTCATATATTGATAAGGATATCTTTGACCTTGTTATAACAGATATAAACAAGCCCAGAGTTGATGGTTTTGAGCTCCTGAAAAAGATAAAAGAGATCTCCCCGGCTACCCTCGTAATCATGATAACAGCCTTCGGGACAACAGAGACAGCGATCGAGGCTATGAAGTTGGGTGCATACGACTACATCAATAAGCCATTCAAGATAGACGAGATAAGACTTATTGTAAAAAAGGCGATCGAAAAGAAGAGGCTGAGCGAAGAACTTTCACTCTTAAGGGAGAAAGTACAGATATCATACAAACTCGAAAATATTATCGGACAAAGCTCAAAGATGCAGGAGTTGTTTAAATTGATTCCCAGAGTGGCACAGAGCAACTCAAATGTCCTGATAATAGGTGAAAGCGGCTCGGGCAAAGAATTGGTTGCAACTGCTCTTCATAACCTCAGTCATAGGAAGGAGAAGAATTCTGTAACGATAAACTGCGCTACATTTCCTGAAGGGCTACTTGAATCAGAACTCTTTGGGCATATGAAAGGCTCATTTACTGGTGCAATGTACAACAAACAGGGGCTATTTGAGATTGCAGACGGTGGAAGTATCTTTCTCGACGAGGTCTGCGAGATGCCGATTAACCTTCAGGCAAAGCTACTGAGGGTTCTCGAGAATGGGACATTCAGACGTGTAGGCGGGACGACTGACATAAGGGTTGATGTAAGAATTATATCAGCTACGAATAAGGATATAAAGGAAGAAATAGCATCAGGCAGGTTCAGGGAGGACCTATATTACAGGTTAAACGTAGTCCCTATACATATACCTCCTCTCAGAGAGAGAAAGGAAGATATACCTTTACTCGTAGACCATTTTCTGAGAAAGACATCTGACCATCCTAGAAAGATTACGCCTGAGGCGATGAGGATACTAATGGACTATCAATGGAAGGGGAATGTCAGAGAGCTCGAAAATGTTGTTGAACGTATAGTCCTTCTTTCAGACAAAGAAGAGATAGTACCAGCAGAACTACCACCTGAAATAACTGGATATGCAGATGATATAAAAGAGGTTCCGGAAATTACGGAAGAAGGTATCAATATTGATAAGATTATCGGGGATATCGAGAAGGGATATCTTCTCAAGGCACTCGAAAGGGCAGGTGGTGTAAAGACAGAGGCAGCAAGGCTTCTCAACTTATCTTTCAGGTCGTTTCGACATAGACTGTACAAATATGGGATAAAGTAAAACAGCAAAAATTCCAAATTCGAAATCCTAAATCCTAAACAATTTCAAATGACCAAAATTCTAAATTCAAAATACTTGATATAGATTTCTCGCTATTAGGACGTTGAGATTTCGAATTTGTTTGGGAATTTGATATTTTTTTAAATATTAAGAGTCTCATAATTGAATGAACATTCTTTTGAAAATCTCCCCTTGCCCCTCTTTGCCAAAGAGGGGGATTATTCCTCCCTTTGGTAAAGGGAGGTTAGGAGGGATTTTATGATAATTATG
>JBFMAM010000242.1:0-3443 GCA_040755805.1 Nitrospirota bacterium | reverse complement strand
ATATGATTACAGGTGCTGAATAGTAAATTGGATCCTCTAATTCCTCGTACCGTTTCATAATGGTCTGGTATCTTTCAGGGTTAATATCTTTAAAAGGTTCGAGCATCTTCTTAGAATTTGGAATAGCAGTTTTAATTAATTTCCTGTGAAATTCTCTATCCTCTACAACTGCAAAACGCCATGGTTGACTGTTCATGGCAGATGGAGCCTGATTACCTGCCTCGATAATCTTATTAATTATGTCTTTAGGCACCTTTCTGGATTCATAGCTCCTTACAGCCCTTCTTTCTGAAATAGCCTTTAATACCTCGTTCATGTTGTCATTCCTCTTAAAATCTATTTGATGCATGATTCACGATACATAACAAAATCCCCCTTTACTAAAGGGGGACTGATGGGGATTATTCCTCTGCGAGGGTAGTTGTAATAACCTCTTCAAGGGTCGTAATACCTGTTAATGCCTTTTCTATGGCGTCCTGCCTTAACGTCCTCATATCTGTTTCTATGGCTGCATTTCTTAATTCCTCGGTGGTAGCCCCCCTTATCAAAAGGTTTCTCAATCTCCTGTTCATTGAAAGGACCTCGTATATTCCTATTCGTCCCTTATAACCCATTCCTTCACACCCATTGCAACCTTTCCCCCTATAGAGGGTTGTTCCTGCCTTGATGTCACCTTTTGCTATCTCCACTTCTTCGTCAGTTACTATATAGGACTCTTTACACTTAGGGCATATCCTTCTTACAAGTCTCTGGGCACATACCAAAAGTAAGGAGTCTGCAACAAGGTATGGCTCTATGCCCATCTCCATTAGCCTTGTTACCGTTCCAACAGCATCATTTGTGTGAAGGGTAGAAAAGACAAGATGTCCTGTAAGGGATGCCTCAACTAGAGTTTTTGCTGTTTCCAGGTCCCTAACCTCTCCTATCAGGATAATATCTGGGTCGTGCCTCATAAATGCCCTTATTGACTTTGCAAAGGTATATCCTGCAACAGGGTTAATGTTGCTTTGCATTATCTGACCTCCGAGGGTATATTCCACAGGGTCCTCCGCTGTAACTATTTTGACATCCGGGGTATCAAGAGATTTGAGAGCAGCATAAAGAGCTGTTGTCTTTCCACTCCCTGTAGGACCAACATGAAGAATAATGCCATAGGGCGCATTTATAGCTTCTTTATACATTCTCATGTTTTGCTCGTTAAATCCCAGCATATCAAGGGAAAGTATAGAGCTCTTCTTATCGAGTATCCTCATTACCACATCCTCTCCATGAGGAGTTGGCACTGTAGAAACACGGAGGTCTATCGTGATGAGAGGATTATATTTTGTAAAGTCTATTCTTCCATCCTGAGGCTGCCGTCTTTCGTCTATCCTCATATCACACATTATCTTAAGCCTCGTTATAAGGGCGTCCTGCGCATATTTTGGCACTATCATGACCTCTGAAAGCTCTCCATCTATGCGGTATCTTATGCGCAGATGGTCTATGGCAGGCTCGAGATGAATGTCACTGGCCTGTTTTTTAAATGCCTCCTCAACTATCTTATTGGCAAGCATAACAATCGGGCCGCTATTTTCTGTTGCATCCTCCCGTGCCACCTCTGCAATCTCTACCTGGGGTCTAAGGCTCTCCGCTACCTGTGTCAGAATACTTCTCATCTCCAGTTCTTCTTTTGGAAGTAAATAAAATTTGTCAATGGCTGTAAAGAGTTGTTTTGATGTGGTCATCACCACCTTTACATCCCTTATCCTGAATTTTGCATCCCTGTAAAGGCGGACTACCTCATCCAGTGACATAAAATCCCTGGGCTCAACCATAGCAACGGTAAGGATATCGTCTTCATATTTTACAGGCAGTACCTTATAATTCTTTGCATATGCAGGTTTGATATACTTTAACAATTCGGACGGCGGCTGAGGATAGGAGGAGAGATCCACAAATTCATAGCCGATGTATTCAGCTTTGACAATAGCTAACTTCTCCTCAGAAAAACCGGTTTCTAAGAGAAGTTGTTCAATGTCCTTTTTTTCTTTTATAACTCTTGTAAGAAGCTCCTGCAGTCTTTCTTTTGTCAGGAGCCTCCTTTCTACGAGTAGCTCTTCAAAGCTCTTTCCTGACAGTCTTCTTAAAGCCACTATACCCTCGTAAACCCCGTTAGAAAGCTCGCTATAAGGGATGGGGCTTTCTTTCTAACGGGGTAAAGATGAGAATCAGTCTTTTTACCTTGCCCTTATCATCAAGATAAGGGATGATCTTTACCTCCAGCACTTCTAATAATGCTACCTTTTTAAATCCATAAAGAAGCACTTCATTTATTTTTTCTTCGAGTTGGGTATTGGTAAAGTTGGGGAAGAGTTCAAAAAAGTATTCTCCAATCATTGCCTGAACAGGATATCTCATGCCACTCATAATCTCTAAGAATCTATTTGCAGAAATAATCCTTTTCTTTGTATCTAAAATACAGACACCCTCTTCAATATCGTCAATGATATATTCCTTAAGCTTCTTCTCATCCTCTATGGTCTGGTATAAAAGGGCATTATTTATGGCAATACCAAGTAAATATGAAAACTGTTCCATAGCGTTTTCATCAGAGTCTGAAAATCCACCAGATTTATTAAGTGCCTGAAATACACCGATAATATCGCCTTCTGTCTTTATAGGAATAGGTATGACCAATACGCTTTCTGTCCTGTATCTACTCTTTTTGTCCCATCTCCTGTCAAAACATAGTTCCTTATCAATGGCCTTCAGCTCTGCATCATCATAAGCATCCTTGACATTTACAATCTCTCTTTTTATAGCTGAATAACCAGCAAGGCTGTTCTTCGTTATGGGCACACGTATCTCTTCAAGACCGTCTGCCTGAAGAACCTTTGAGTACAATTCATTGCTTTCCCTGTCAATCAGGTAAAGGGTGCATCTTTCAGCCTTGAGGATTGACTGTATCTCTTTGACCACTGTAGTAAGTATCTCATCAATATTGAGTGTTGAGAGGATAGTATTTATGGTATCCAGAATAGAAAAAAATTTGTCTGTTTCTAAGGGAAGTAATTCCATCCAGATCTCCTCTTTAAAACTATCTGATTATATCAAAACTTTCAATCTATATCTTCTCATCATAACCGGCTATCAAAACACTATATCCCTCATCAGCAAGGCTCTTGGCAAACCTATATGCCCTGTCCTTTGTTTGGAACTTACCGATTCTGACCCTGTAGTACCTGCTGCCGTCAATCTCTGTCTCTATGATATGTACCTTGTTGTATTTAAGTTCGAGTGCCTTTTTAAGGCGTTTAGCATTTGAAGGTTCCTTAAAAGAACCAACCTGGACAGTAAATGGCCCTATATTTGAGAGGTATTTTACTTCCTTTATATAGCTGGTGTCCCTTCCTACGTATTCAATCCTGACCTTACCGGTACTCATCAGACCAATATTTTTT
>JBFMAM010000241.1:0-3462 GCA_040755805.1 Nitrospirota bacterium | reverse complement strand
GCACTGACTGAGGAGATACTAAAATTAGTCAAGAGTCAGGAGTCAATAGTCAGTAGTCAAAAGACCCTCGACTCCCCGGCCTCGCTCCGCAAAGCGGGGCAGGCTCGACTCTCGACCCTCGACTATCTTGTTGCTGAGGTATCGAGCTTTCAGCTCGAGTCAATAAAAGATTTTAGGCCAAAAGTAGCTGCGATACTCAATATTACGCCAGACCACCTTGACAGGTATCACTCACTCAAAGAGTACAGTGATGCAAAGGCAAGGATATTTGATAACCAGAGGGGAAATGATTTTCTTGTACTTAATGCAGATGACCCCGAGACGATGAAAATCAAAAATGAGAAGTTAGAAATGAGAAGTAAAAACCCAAAAGTCTTTTACTTTAGCCGCAAAAAAGAAGTAGAAGGTGTTTATTTTAGAGATGGAATGATTTACTGCAATCTCCCTAACTTACCCCTTACCCCTTACCCCTTACCCCTGATAAGGGTTGATGAGATAAAGATAAAAGGTGTTCATAACCTGGAGAATGCCATGGCCGCTTCGGCCATGGCGCTCCTTGCAGGCTGCCCTTTAGAGGCAGTGATAGATTCCCTGAAGGAATTTTCTGGTCTTGAGCACAGGCTCGAATTTGTTAGAGATATAGATGGTGTCGGATATTTTAATGATTCAAAAGGGACTAATATTGGTGCGGTCATCAAATCACTTGAAAGTTTTAGAGAACCTATCATCTTGATTGCTGGCGGCAGGGATAAGGCGGGAAATTTTTCACTATTGAGGTATTTAGTAAAAGAAAGGGTGAAGGCTATTGTATTGATTGGTGAGGCAGGAGAAAGAATAAAGAGGGCACTTGGAGACCTTACATGGACGGTTACGGCCAAGGACTTAATAGAGGCTGTAAATATATCACGTCATATTGCAGTAAAAGGCGATGTTGTCCTGCTTTCTCCTGCATGTGCCAGTTTTGATATGTTCATCGACTTTGAGGACAGGGGAAGGCAGTTTAAGAAGATTGTATGGAGTTTGGCCTGAAATGATGAAAGAGTATGACAAGTGGCTGCTTATTATCACAGCCTTGTTGGTGGTTTCAGGTGCACTCATGATATACAGTTCCACATCTGTCATCACCCCTGTACTCGCAAGGAAAAGGATTACTGAATTTTATTATTTCAAGAGACATTTATTTACAATCTTCATAGGACTTGGGTTTATGTTTCTTACCTATAGGCTGAGGCCTTCTTATATCGAGAATATGGCTAAACCCCTGCTGATTTTTTCCTTTGTGCTGTTAGTACTTGTTTTCCTGCCCGGTATCGGTGTCTCAGCAAACGGTGCAAGAAGATGGATAAGACTCTGGCCTTCAACCTTCCAGCCATCAGAGCTTGTAAAGCTTTCCATGGTCATATTTCTTGCAAGGCATATGTCAAGGCCAGGTTATAGAACAGATAGCTTTGTGTCTTTTATAAAGCCTGTCATTATTATGCTGATATTCCAGATAGTCATGCTTAAACAGCCTGACTTTGGGGGAGCTATGAGCCTTGCATTTCTTACATTCGCAATGCTCTTTCTTTCGGGTACAAGGCTCAGATACCTCTCATCACTTTCAGCGCTTGCTCTGCCGATAATATGCAAGCTTATTATGGAGCCTTACCGCTTCGAGAGAGTAACCTGCTTTCTTGACCCCTGGAAGGATCCTAAGAACTGTGGTTTTCAACTTGTGCAGTCCTTTATAGCCTTAGGTAGCGGAGGCCTTACAGGTATTGGCCTCGGGGGTTCCAAACAGAAATTATCTTACCTTCCCGAATCCCATACGGATTTTATTTTTTCTATTATCGGTGAAGAGTTTGGTTTTATAGGCGTCTCAGTTGTGATAGCACTTTTTCTGCTTTTATTCATCAGGGGTATATCTATTGCAAATAGGACAAAGGATGGGTTTTTCTATTACTTAGCAGTAGGACTTTCACTGATGCTCTCTCTTCAGGCGCTTATCAACTTTGCAGTTGTTACAGGCATGGTGCCTACAAAGGGGTTACCCTTACCATTCATCAGTTATGGGGGGTCATCTCTCCTTGTGAATATGGCTGCTATTGGATTACTCCTTAACATATCGAGAGGAGAGCATATAATTAATACATTAATTGATAATGAAACAGTTATAAGAAGAAGGGCCAAGAGAAATATAGAAATAAGGAAACGTCGAATTGGAGAAGGGGAGTTTCATAAAAAAAGGTGAGGGTGATAATAGCAGGAGGAGGAACTGGAGGACATTTTTTCCCGGGACTGGCGGTAGCTGAAGAGTTCAAAGTTAGAGATGACATGACAGAGGTGGTATTTGTTGGAACAGAGTATGGTATAGAGGCAAGGGTAGTTCCGAGGGAAGGATATACAATAAAGTTTTTACGGGCGGAGGGTGTGGTAGGGGTATCTGCTATCAAAAAAATAAAGGCAATAGTGAAGATGTTTCTATCGTTTGTGGATTCTTATAAAATCATCAAATTGGTAAAGCCCGATATAGTGATAGGTGTTGGTGGATATGCATCCGGGGCAATTGTGCTTACCGCATTTCTCTTGTCAATACCAACCATGATACTTGAACAGAATTCCATACCCGGACTTACTAATAGGATTCTCGGAAAATTCGTAAAGGCGATATGCATAACTTATCAGGAGAGCATCTCGTTCTTTCCAAAGGTAAAGACCTTCCTTACAGGAAACCCTGTCAGGATGCATATACTCAAGGGGAGCAATGAGTCAGGATATAGGCTTTTCTCACTCGACAGGGATTTATTTACTGTATTTGTCTTTGGAGGGAGTTTAGGTGCAAGGAGTATAAACATGGCGGTTGTAGATGCCCTTAACTATATTCATGACCTCAGGGATAAGATTCAGTTCCTTCATCAGACAGGTGCGAGTGATTATGAGAACATCAGAGAGGCATACAGAAGGCTCGGATTCAAAGGGACAATTGCGCCATTTATATATCAGATGGGTGAGGCGTATGCTATTGCCGATATTGTCATTTCAAGGGCGGGGGCAACAACACTTGCAGAGCTGACTGCCCTCGGAAAACCAGCCATATTAATACCTTATCCTTATGCAGCCGGGCATCATCAGGAATTGAATGCAGGGAAACTCTTCGAGATGGGTGCAGCGAGGATGATACTTAACAGTGAGCTTAAAGGTGAATCCCTTGCCAGTAATATAAGAGAGCTATACATGGATGAAACAATAAGGGCAGAGATGCAGAAGAATAGCAGGGCACTTGGAAGGCCGGATGCATGTGCGAGGGTAGTTGATATAACAATGAGCCTACTTAAAAAATGCAAAATGAAAAATTTAAAATGAAACATTCATGCCGACAAATCGGCACAAAGGGGAATGAAAATTGAGCATAGTATATGCTTTCTTGTATATATTTTGGGTAAGGGATAACATAATCCAAAACAATAACAAGGAGGCACTACA
>JBFMAM010000240.1:0-3462 GCA_040755805.1 Nitrospirota bacterium | reverse complement strand
GAGAGCGGATGGTCTTGGAAGGATCTTCATAAACAGAATTGGCTTTAAAGAAATTGCCATTTCTACCCTGATACTTCTTCTGCTATTAATATTGTTGCAGTTATTTTCCAGTCGTTATATGTCAAATAGTCAGTATGCCTTTTATGCGGTTTTACTTGTAACAATGTATTTTTCCTGTCGCGTGTGGGTCGGTTTCTTCTATAGAAAATTTGGCGGGCTTACCGGAGATACACTCGGTGCAATTAGCGAAATTACAGAGATAATCTTTTTATTAATGGTAATAGTATGGTCACGACTCTCTATTTGATAAGACACGGACAGATCCTCCACCACGACGAGTGGAGATTCGCAGGACATCTGGATGTTGAAATGGATAAGACAGGTATCAGCCAGTTGTATACCATAGCGGATCATTTATCAAGACATGCCATCAGGGCTGTTTACTCGAGCGATTTAAAGCGTTCTTTAAGAGGCGCAGAGATAATCTCAAGGAAATTGAATATTAGCCCACTTATTAATCCGTCCTTCAGGGAGCTTTCCTTTGGAAAGTGGGAAGGGATGAAGGTAGAAGAGATTTCAGAACCTATACCTGAGGATGTAACTGATTTCAGATTCGGCGGAGGGGAAACGATCAGGGAGCTTCAGCAACGGGTTATCTCCGCTCTGAAGGAGATTTTATCTCAACATAAGGGTGAAGAGATAGCGTTAGTTGGTCATGGCGGCGTAAACAGAGTCATTTTACTCCACGCCCTCGGTATGGAACTAAAAAACTTTTACAGGATAAAGCAGGGGTATGGATGCCTGAATATCATCGAATATGCCGAAAATGGATTTGCATCTGTGAGATTAATAAACGGAGGGCCGAATGGGGGCAAGTAATTGACTGGTTCTATCGAACTTATCCGAGATGCCTGACCTATTTTTGAAAGGAAACATGTCACTATTACACGTTTCAGAGAAGGCCATCTCTATAGTCAAGCTCACTTCTGTCTTTGGACTTGGGCTTGCAATAATATTTCAGTATGTGAGGATTATGGTATGAAGTCTAAGGATGATTTTCCATTATTCGAACACGGTGGAAAAATCTACAGACTTACAGAAGAACTTAAGATGCAAGAAAGAAGGATAATAGATTTCAGCGCATCCATAAATCCGCTTGGTGTATCAAGAAAGATAAAGGTAGAGCTAAGAAAACACCTGAAATATCTTCACAATTACCCTGACACTAATACCAAAAGATTGAGAAAAAGGCTTGCTCAATACCATGGAATTGACCCTGAGATAATACTCTGCGGCAATGGAAACACAATCTTGTTAAAGAGCCTTGCTGAGATGCTACATATAAGGGGTGATAAGATATGGAATAACTAATAAGGATGCACCAAATTATGTTACATTGTCATTGCGAGCGATAGCGAAGCAATCTCTGACACCTAAGATTCTTCGATTGCCTGGATGTCAGGGAAGAGGAGTGTAATTCTCCCGCTGCCCCGCAGCCGTGAAGGGAACGAAAGCCCAATAAGAAGCCACTGGTGTAAAACTGTTTGAACGGTTTAAACAGTTTGAACAGTTTCTCCGGGAAGGTGGGCAAGTAGGGAGCCCGAAGCCGGAAGACCTATCCAGGCCATAGTAGGGGCAGGGCTTGCCCCTGCCCTGAGAATGGGCAACCACAAAGGTTGCCCCTACAAAAAATTCTCGAGGGAGGAAAAAATGAAAAGTTTTCGATTTTCAAAATTTATTATCTGTGTTTCATTACTTGTCACCTGTCACCTGTCACTTCTCACCTCTCTATTTGCAGAGGAGAAAATAAAGTTAGAAGAAGTGGTCGTTACTGCTACAAGGATAGAGGAATCAGTTGAAGATGTTGCACAGGATGTGACTGTAATAACAAAAAAAGAGATAGAATCCGGCAGTTATAGAAACATATCAGAGGTCGTAAGGAATGTTGTTGGACTTAACTTGTTCGAATATGGCAATCGTGGTTCATCTTCTTCTGTGAGCTTAAGGGGTTCTACCTCAGAGCAGGTGCTTATCTTAATTGACGGCAAACGCCTTAACAAGCCCGGGGACGGACTGGTTGACCTTAATGCGATTTCTATCTCTCTTGAAAATATAGAGAGGATCGAGATACTCAGAGGCACCTCATCTGCGCTCTATGGTGCAGATGCAGTGGGTGGTGTCGTAAATATAATTACACGAATCCCTGACGAATCTGCAACAAAATTCGGTACATCATATGGTAGATTTGTCACAAGAAATCTTAGCTTCAACACCTCAAGGAAAATAGGAAATACAGGTTTTTATCTTTCCCTTTCTAAGGAAACTTCAGGAGGGTTTAGGACTAATTCAGATTATGACATTGATGCAATAAATACCAAAATTACCTATGATTTTTCGAAAGACA
Organism: Nitrospirota bacterium; assembly: GCA_040755805.1. GTDB lineage: Bacteria > Nitrospirota > Thermodesulfovibrionia > Thermodesulfovibrionales > SM23-35 > JBFMAM01. The sequence continues at coordinate 1,058 of JBFMAM010000240.1, read as the reverse complement.
TTCGTGCTGATTTCAACATTGACTATAACCATAAAGATGCCGGTTCGCCTGGCTCTATAACGTGGCTAACCCCCTTTGCTACTCAAACAGATGAAAATCTCTTAACCGGTGCAACTTTTAAAATAAAAGACACTTCGTTAAAGCTCTACAGCCATAATTCAAGAATACGATATATAAATCCTGGCAGTGAAGACAATACACATAAAAACCATGTCAATGGAATTGATTTACAGCACAGCATATCAATAGGTTCTTCGAATTTACTTACAGGCGGATTTGAACTTTTGGAAGAAGACATAGATAGCAGGGATAATATAAATACTGCTAATTCTATCGGGAAACATAGCAGGACAAGAAAGGGCATATTTTTACAAAATGAAACATCGATAACTGAAAAGATAATCTTAACACTTGGTGCAAGATATGACGGTATAGATTCTAAAAACAGAATCAGTCCCAAGGCATCTTTTCTGATAAAATTGCCCCATAATACAAACATTTCTTTATCTGCTGGAAAGGGGTTTCGCATTCCTACAATGAATGCCCTTTACTGGCCTGATACAGGCTGGGCCGTGGGTAACCCGAATCTCAAGCCTGAACAATCAACCGAGCATGAAGCCAGCATCCAGAAATTTTTTGGAAACACCGGCAATATCAAGCTCGTTGTATTTGAAAAAAAATCCAAGGATCTTATCCAGTGGCAGGAGGTCAGCCCATGGAGATGGTCTCCTGTGAATGTGGCGAGAACCAGGATAAGAGGACTTGAAACCGAAGGGAAAATTCATATCAATGTAGCAGATATAGGGTTTAGTTATATGTTTATGGATCCTGAAGACAGAGCAACTGGCCAGAAGATAAGATTCAGTACAAGACATCAAATAAAAGGCACAACATCTATTTATCCAGCAAAAGGGACAACCGTTTCCTTAGAGGGGAGTTATGTATCAAATTACGTTGTTCAGGCAGGAGACCCTCGTTGTTATTTCTTGCTTGATGGAAAGCTCAGCCAGAAGGTGAAACTATCTAATGATTTTTCGGGAGAGATATTCATCATAGGC
>JBFMAM010000239.1:0-3471 GCA_040755805.1 Nitrospirota bacterium | reverse complement strand
TATATCTTCTGGAAACTAAGTAGCTTTATTTAGTGTAGGCACACACTGAATTTGCGGTATCCTTGCGAACCCCCGTTTATATTGGCATTTCAGCAGGGCGTCTGTCTACCGACCCAAAACATAGGCTGGAGTCTGAGGGTGATTATCAAATGGCACTCATAGAGTACCGCCGCTTGATATTTTATTTCCCAAATTCACTTTATTTAAAACAAGCTATGAAATCAATACTTCATTGCTATTATAAAACAGCACAATATTTATTAGCCATTCATTGGGGTCAAGAACTTCTAAACACAGTTGATCTGCTTGAAGAAGAAAACGAAATTAACTTTTTCATGGGACTAAGTTATTTAAAAGTCGGCAATTACCGCCTTGCCAGAAAGCATTTTAATGAGGTAATAGCTATAGATGAGAGCAACTTTAAGGAAAAGGGCATCTTATTAAAAGGGTTATCCTTTGCAAAGGAAGAGAATTGGGAAGAGGCGGAAAGAACTTTTGCCCAAATTAAGATCGATTCAAGATTCTTTAATAATGCTAAACAGTCTATAGAATTGTCCAAACAAGGAAAAAGGCTTCGCAAAAAGTCCCCGGTTATCGCTGGGCTTCTAGGTATTGTACCTGGATTAGGGTACCTCTACAGTGGATACGAGCAGACTGCTTTAGCTTCCTTCATCGTCAACGGACTATTTATTTTGGGAACAGTTGAGGCTTTCAAACAAGGTAATGAAGGTTTAGGGATAATGTTGGGTATCATTAGTAGTGGATTTTATTCAGGGAATATTTATGGTTCAGTCCAGAGTGCTCAAAGAAGTAATGTAAAGTCTAAAAATGACTTACTCCTTAAATTTGATCTCGGCTTTGAGTTTTAGATTACAGTTGTTGATTACAGAATAGGAAGTGATATGAAAATGCTTGGAGTATCGTTGGAAAAACTTAAAGGTCTTCATGTTGCATCTGCTGAAGGGGAGAAGAAATAATTAAAGAAATTAAAGGAAGCAAGCCATGTTAAAGATAAATAGACTTCTGGCAATATTATTGTTTTTATTTGTGGTTATTATGGGAAGTTGTGGAGGAGGCGGAGGTGGAAGTGGAAATGGAAATGGTTCTGGAGGAACTACTGATTTAATGGAAGGAGCTGTCCCACCTCCTGATACTGTCCCTGAAACCACAACAATTCAGTATATAACTGAAGATGGGGTCTCAGTTGATATGGAGGCGGTTAAGGGGCAGGTTATTGTTCTTTTTGATTCTACTACTGTATCGGAAAGCGCAGCAGAAAGTCTGATAATTACTAACGGAGGCAGTATAATTGCCAAAATTCCCTCAATAAGATATTACCTTGTAAGTGTTACACCGGGCAATGAAATGAACTTTATCAATAAAATGAGACAAGAACCAACCGTGATTTTTGTAATGCCAGATATTCCATTAAAAGCTCAACAAGTAATACCGATACAACCAAATGAGTGGGAGGATTATCTACCTATTTCTAGAGATTTTTTGAGTTGGTATTTCATAGAAATTAATGCCCCTCTAGCGTGGCGAATAGCAAGTGAATCAACATTACAGGAGATAGAAATTGGGATTATAGAGTGTTCATATGATGGTCTCGTTGAAGGGTTTGAAGATTTTTCAGGAAGAGTTCAAGATATTCCAACTTTCCCAATATTTGATGACCACGATGATGCTGTGCATGGGACAGCAGTAACTGTTTTTGCAGCTGCCAGAGGGAATAATAACTCTGGTAATGTTGGTATAAATTGGTGGAGTAAGGTTAAGCTATTTGCCCCACCGTGTAAATCAGATGGTAGGATAACTAATGGAATTCTTTTTTATTATTTAGGGGATGCCATAAATAAAGGCTTAAGAGTCATTAATATCTCGTTTGGTTATGGTAATAGCGATGAGATATGTCAACCCGTAGAAAACACCATAAAAAGGGTTCTTGATCAAGCGTTGTTTGGAGTGGTGCGTGTTTTGAATATGGTATTTCCAAGCTCAAAATTTATAATTGTAAATTCAGCAGGCAATGATAATTGTGAACATACTACTGGTCGTTTAAAACCGAATAATTTAGTCATTGCAGGTGCATCAAACAGAAACTATGGAAAGTCATCTCTTTCTGATTACGGAGAATATTATATAGATATAGCTGCACCAGGCGAATCTTTAGGTTGGATTGATTATATTAGTAACATTAGTTCCACCATCCCATCATTAATATCAGGAACGTCCTTTTCTGCCCCTCTTGTAGTTGGGGCTGCTGCCCTGGTATGGGCAAAAGAGCCTAACCTTACACCACCACAGGTAATACAAAGATTGAAGGATACTGCTCAGCCATTTACCAATCTTGCAGATGAGTATAAAGGGAAGTTTGGCGCTGGTATTCTTGATGTATATAAAGCCTTGGGAGGAACTGAACAGCCTACTGATACAATTCCTCCATCCGTTCCAACTGGACTTACTGCCACTGCTGTTTCCTCAACCCAGATAGACCTTTCATGGACAGCATCAACGGATAATGTGGGAGTTCTAGGATATAACATTTACAGGAATGGGGAATTTTTAAAGTCTGTGACCTCAACTTCAGCAAGTGATAAAGATTTGAGCCCTTCAACTACTTACTGTTATACCGTCTCAGCCTATGATGCAGCGGGGAATGAGTCAGGGCAGAGTAGTCAAAAATGTGCGACAACACACTCAACCACAACAACCACATGGGTAACATCAACCATAGACAATACAGGATTAGCTTATACCTCTATTGCCGTAGATTCAAATAACAAGGTACATATCAGCTACAATAATTGGGGTGAGTTCAAGTATGCAACGAATGCTTCTGGCACATGGAGAACATTTACCATAGACGACGAAGACCGCAAAGGAGTTGTAGAAGCATACTCCTCCATTGCTGTAGACTCAAACAATAAGGTACGTGTTAGCTACTATGATTGGGGCGCGAAAAAAGACCTCAAGTATGCGACAAATGTTTCTGGTACATGGGTAACATCAACCATAGACAGCACAGGAGATGTAGGGGCTTATACATCCATTGCTGTGGATTCAAACAATAAGGTACATATCAGTTACAGTAATTGGAGCAACCTCAAGTATGCGACAAATACTTCTGGTGAATGGATAATATCAACCATAGAAAGCATAGGAATCACAGCAGCTTATACATCCATTGCTGTGGATTCAAACAATAAGGTACATATTAGTTACAGTGGTTGGAGCAACCTCAAGTATGCGACAAATACTTCTGATGAATGGATAATATCAACCATAGATAGCACAATATCTGTAAAAACCTATACCTCCATTGCTATAGATTCAAATAACAAGGTACATATCAGCTACTTTGATGATGCCTGGAACTTTGACCTCAAATATGCAACGAATGCCTCTGGAACATGGGTAATATTAACCATAGACAGCGAAGGATATACAGGGTATCATAACTCCATTGCC
>JBFMAM010000238.1:0-3475 GCA_040755805.1 Nitrospirota bacterium | reverse complement strand
CTTCTATTCCCTCTGGCCTTTCTGTTATGTTTCTCATAACAAGGACGGGTTCGCCCAAGGACTTAGCTTCTTCCTGAATAATGTAATCCTGAATGGACCCTAAAAGATTCTTTATCTTTATGCTACCGCCTTCTCTTTTACTATTGTAAGGTCAAGCAAATCGAGGGGATCTTTAGTAGTACGTTTCCCAGCATCAAGAATTTCTATTGCTACAATCCTTCCATCCTCTGAGTAATCAATAATAATCCCATCAAGTTCTACCGATTCAGTAATAGCCTCTTCAGCTATAAACTCGATGTTTAATAAATCATGTTTTGGGTCATATTCGATCTTCATTTTTCTTCTCCTCCCAGTATCGTTCTATCTGAGAAGTCAGATAGGCAGTTACAACTTCATTCAGGTCTCCTTTCTCCTCGTAAACCACCCTTAGAAGATATTCTTTATTCCCAATCATGTATTTTCTTTGAGCAACCTTACGACCACCGTATCCTTCAATAACTTGAGATGGTGAATTCACAGTTTCACCTATCCATTCTTCAGGAATACCCCTTCGTTCTGACTTCTTCTTGGCAAGAGGAATTATTTCAATCCTCTTCATTATTTATTTAACATTTTTTAATAAAAAGTTTTTTATATATTTTACAAATTAACCTCTTAATCATAAAGGGAAGAACATAATCAGGTACTGCTTAAAGTTATGGTTTAATAAAAAAGTAGCATATCCTTTTTCCCCTTTCTTTTGCTCAAATTAAGGCCTCTTTTAGTACATTTACAATCCTTTCCGCAGCCCTTCCATCACCATATGGATTAACAGCCTTTGCCATCCCTCTATCCCCTCTGGTCTCTCTGTTATGTTTCTCATTACTAATACAGGCTTACCCAATGAAGGGGCTTCTTCTTGAATACCTCCTGAATCTGTGAGGATAAGGTAGGAATGGTTTATAAGGAATACAAATGGCTCATATTCGATGGGTTTTACTTTTCACCTCCTCTTATTCGCTTTCTTGCAAGTGAAAGAGAAACAGATAGAGGAATTCCCCGTTTATCAAGTTCGGCCTGAAAATCCCAGTAATCAAGACCAGCTATTTCTGCAGCTTTTCTAAAAGGGGCACCAGACTGAAACTTTTTAACAGCAATCTCTATCTTCTCTTCCGAGATCGCCTTTTTTATAAGATGCCTTATTACGGTTGATCTATCCTCAGACATAGCCCTTGCAAATTCATCAATTGACTGTAATATTTCTCTATCAAGCATTACATTGGTTCTTATCAACTCTTTAGCCCTCAACATATCTTTTGCCCTCCATCAAATAAAGTTCTGCAACAACAGAGCTCAACCTATTCTCAATAACCAATCCTCTAATGAAAACTTCAAATTCTGTGATGTTCAATATCGTTTCCTTAAGCCCCTCCATTAACAGATCAGGTGTCGCTCTGACACTAAAACCTAATGATAAGGCTATTTTGCCAAGACCGTCATCATTGGTCAAAATTTCTTTTACCTTTTCCTTAATTGCCAATGAAAGAACTGCCTCATCACCATGAGTAAGAATTTTGTTTATCTTTTTCCTTAAAGTCAATACATAATTGGCTTTAACACCGACTATCTTTACGTCGTATCTTTTAATGAAGCTTTTGATAACTATTGCATCAGCAATCCCCTTTTCTTCTCCCCTTATGACCGCCTCAGTATAAACCTCGTCCGGTAGAACCGCATCTATTTTTAGCTTTGGAATAAGTTCAAGATAATTTATCCTTGCCAGAGATATTAACGTAGATGTATCAATAATACACTTCACAATATTATTTTATAATATTTGATGTGTATATTCAAATGCCTTCCAATCTTAGTCTCCCTATCCACTTATCCTGCCGTCTTCTAATGTTGTAAGTATATTTACAATCATTTCCGCAGTCTTGCCGTCTCCATATGGATTAACAGCCCTAACTATCCTTTCATCGCTGAAAAGTAGCCTGTCCCCTTTTTCTGTCCCCTCAATTTAAATTGACTTTTCCAGAATTCTTCCCTTTTTCTCGGTCCAAATATGCCACATTATCCCTGACCCGCTATGCATATCCTTCCCTTATTCAAATAATAGTTTTTTCTTTATTTCTGTGGGCCCTTCAAGTTGAGGCACCTGGTCATAGCCTTCATACCTGAGGGAGGCACGAAGGCGATTTAAAAGGTTGGAACGATTAAGCCTTCCACCTGTATCTCTGATATGCTTGCAGAGGAAATAGGTAAAGGCTCCATTATATGTTCCTTTAATGAAGGCATCAGCAGATGTCTGATTATCCCGACATCCTGCCCAGAGGATATGGTTGAGCTTTGTCTTCCCCGCAGGGTTTGCTGATACTCTTGAAAAGGAGTCTCCTATCTTCTTTACAGGTAGGTCATCTTCTAAACGGCACAGGATATCTACGGGAGGCTGTAGAAACTTTGTTCTGATATATCCCTCACCTTCGGCCCTAAACTCTGGGGAATAGCGTGTCCCTGTACCTGAATGACAGGAATCTAAGAAAACCTCCAGACGAACACCTGTATGTAATTGTTTAAATAATGCACCCAGCTCATCATCGGTAATAAAGTTTCCATCCCAGTCCATGTCATAAGGGCAGAGGATCTCATCCAGGTGATCCTTAAGCTCATCCCCGTCACGGTCACGGATTTGGGAGCCATGTCCAGAATACTGAAAGATGAGGAGATCACCTGCCTTTGCCCCATCTATCAGCCACTCAAGCCGCTTCATAATATTGGCCTTGGTAGCACGCCTGTCTGTAAGTACCCTTATCTCTTTAACAGCAAATCCAAAATACTTGAGTAAAATATCCCTTATGTTAGTTACATCATTTACACAACCCTTAAGATCACTCCCGCTGCCAGGATAATCATTAATCCCTACCAAAAATGCCTTCTTAGCCATATGCCTCTGCCTCCTCTTTTCCTTATCTACAACTCCTTCCGCAAATATTCCCATATTGACCAAGCTTCATCGACGTCCTTTTCTATAAAGCCCTCTAGAACCTCAAAAACTTTTTTAAGTTTTTCATCTGGAATAGTATCCACTAAATCTTTGACAATTTTTCTTATGGTACTCATTTCTCTTCTCCTTTAACCTTTTTATAGATAGATTCTACCATAGTCAACTTTAGCCTTGCCAAGAAGACTTTTTCTACCCAACTCAATAATAGAACGCTCTGTGCCTATACTTACAAGAGAGGCGATATTTTTTACTAAAATCTTATTAGACGAACAAAGAGGAATCGGCACCTCTGCTAATTCAAGCTCACCAGTGCGATAGTTTTGGATAATTTGTTTCAAATACTTATAGGTTATAGGTGTTAGGTTTCGATTTACAAGATATCAAGGATTTTTCAAGGGATTTGAGCATACGACCATATTTATCGTATTGGTCTATAAGGTTTCAATCTCCCCGGATTCACTGATGATTTTATCTTTGGTCAATACACCTGCC
>JBFMAM010000237.1:0-3487 GCA_040755805.1 Nitrospirota bacterium | reverse complement strand
GGTGGTTATAAACTACTTTCTTGTCATAACACTTCTGAATGACTTCAGTGATTCCGAGCTCATCTGCCCTTCTCTCAACAACCTTTGAGTACCTTCCTGTAATTATGGCAACCTTAATCCCGGCCCCTATAAGCATCTTTATTCCATGCCCGTCACGCACATGAAAGGACTTAAACTCATTGCCCTCGTTGTCAAGTATGATACTGCCATCTGTGAGTACACCATCAACATCGAGGATGAGAAGTTTTATTTTCTTTGCAATCTCAAAAGGCTCTTTCTCCGAGATGCCTTCCCCACACATACGAGAATTATACCTAAAATCGAATTTGCAGAAAATAGGTTTGTGAATTATCAAGAAAAAATTGAATAAATCCATAAAAAGTAGTAATCTTTTCTAATTACTGTCTATTTACTACTAATTTTAAGGGGGTTTTATGAAATTTTTCATCGACACAGCAAATATTGAAGAGATTAAAAAGGCATGGGAGCTTGGTGTTATTGATGGTGTAACAACAAACCCTTCCCTTATATCAAAGGAGGGGAAAGACCCGGTCGCGCTATTAAAGGAAATCTGCGGTATTGTCAATGGCCCTGTGAGTGCCGAGGCTGTGAGTTTGAAGACTGATGAAATGGTTAGAGAGGCAGAATCACTTGCTAAGATACATAAAAATATAGTTGTAAAAATCCCTATGTTGGAAGCTGGACTCAGGGCAGTAAAACAGCTTTCAGGCATGGGTATTAAAACGAATGTTACACTGGTCTTTTCTCCAGGCCAGGCCCTGCTCGCTGCAAAGGCTGGGGCAACTTATGTAAGCCCGTTTGTCGGAAGGCTTGATGATATAAGTCATTTTGGAATGGGAATCGTCAGTGAGATAATAGAGATATATGAAAACTATATGTTTGATACAGAGGTGATAGTAGCCAGTGTGAGGAACCCCCTTCATGTTGTAGAGGCTGCAAAGATGGGCGCTCATATCGCAACGATTCCTTATTCTGTTATAATACAGTTAATAAGACATCCGCTTACAGACATAGGCATCGAAAGATTCTTAAAGGACTGGGAGAAGGTGCCAAAAAATAAATAAAGATTAATAATCCCCCTCAGTCCCCCTTTAGTAAAGGGGGGATTAAGGGGGATTTGTTGAGGTGAAAAATGCCGATATATGAATATAAATGTAACAGTTGCGGAGAAGACTTTGAGAGGCTTGTTTTTGGAAATCAGAAAGTCAGTTGCCCGAGATGCAATTCTGATGAAATAAAAAAGAAATTTTCTGTTTTTTGTGCGACGGGCACAGAAAAACCACTTGCCGGTACAGCAAGCTGCACATCCTGCAGCAAAACCACATGCAGTACATGCAGATAAGTAGAAAGCTTCTGGAGATATTAGCATGCCCAAAATGCAAAGGGGATATGAGGCTGACAGAAAAAGAGGATGGCCTGATATGCGAAAAGTGCATGCTCCTCTACCCGATAAGAAACGGTATACCTGTTATGCTGATAGATGAAGCAATACCGTTAGGTGTAAAGTAAAGATGGAATATAAGGGATTGGACACCGGGCTACCATTAATTCAGGATGCTGACCTGAATGGTAAAACAGTTCTTGTCAGATTCGACCATAATGTTGTAAAGGGCGGTGAAATCAGAGACCCTTACAGGATAGACCGCACCATTGGTACACTCTATAACATAGTAGAGCGGGGTGGCAGGCCAATCCTCATGACTCATGTTGGAAGGCCGAGGGATAAAAAGACCGGTGAAATCAGGTGCAAATCAGGTGAATCAGTCGAGCCGATCGTTGAATATCTTGAACATAAGTTGCACACGAAGTTTCATATACCTAAATTTGATATAGACCCTCGATTTGGAATTCTCGGAATTGACACATCAATCAACCTCGCTATTCGTGACCTAAGAGAAAGGAAGATAGGCGGAATATACCTACCTAATACGCGATGGTTTCAGGGTGAGGAGACAGAAGGTGAAGTCAGGGAGAAATTTGCCATTCAACTTGCCGGACTTGCAGACATATTTATAAATGATGCCTTTGGTTCATGGCAGCCACATGCCTCAACATACAACATTACGGAATATCTTCCTTCTTATGCAGGATTTTTGATGCAGCAGGAGATCATTAATCTGAATTCTGTTATTAACCCGCAGAGACCGTTTGTGGCTGTAGTCGCAGGTGCAAAGTACAACACAAAGATAAAGCCACTTTATGCAATTTATGAGAAGGTTGATCGCCTGATCTTAGGTGGCGTGATATACAATACGTTCCTCTGCGCAAAGTATGGAATCAATATAGAAGGTATCCCGGAGAAAGACATTATCGCCGCAAAAGACCTGGTAGAGAAGGATAGGACGAACAGAAAGATTATCGAGCTGCCATATATAGTCGAGTCTGATACGATGGAAGGCAGGATAGAAGGTAAATACCGAACCATATCAATAAAGGATTTTAAAGAAGGCAGGGAATACGGTTATATTCTCGATATAGACCTGGAATCATTTAGGGACCCATCTGTAGTAGAAAGCATCCTGAGTGCAAGAACCATATTTGTCAATGCTGTTATGGGATATACACCCCATTTCACTGCAGGCTCAGAGGCACTCGACAGGACTATAGACCAGAATAGAATTGCTATTAAGATGTACGGCGGCGGTGATACACTGCAGGAGTTCAAAAACCTCTGTCCTGGCCTTTACTTATCTGTTCTGGACGATATGCAGTATTACTTCTTTACCGGTGGTGGGGCTGTCCTTACAGCCATACAACATGGTAGCCCTTACGGGCTCAAGCCAGTTCAGGCCCTGATGGAAAAGGGATCTCTTTTTTCACAACCACAGGCTTAACTGTCTGCCTTACAATATCAATAGTATTCGTAACTCGTAATTTATCGAAAAGCAGTCCAAACCTATCCTCAAGCTCTTTCATTATCTGCTCCTTCACATCTGTGGGAAGGTTCCACCACTTCTTTTTCAAAGGACCAAAACCCTTTTTCCTCGTAGTGTAAATGAACTGTTCCTCTGTCTGGCCTTCCTTCCGCTCTTCTGCATACTCCTGTTTTATAAATGTATAAACCTCATTCCTGAATTCTGATGGAAGGTGCTTGCTGTCATAGATAATGTTCTGAAATCCAGTGGCAAGGTGAATCTCTGAAGCCCCTGCCTCAGGAAAGACCTCGAATGCCTCTTCAGGTAGGGTTGATGCACCATGCTGCACAGCACCTGAAAGGCCGTATTCCTTTCTCGCAAGGTCTGAAAGTATTCTAAGTGTATCAAAATCTATCTTTACCTTTGCCAGGGTTCCGTCAGGAAGGACTACTCCTCCATGGCTTGTGCCTGTCTGGATGCTGATTTTACTCAGCCCCTTTCCTACTTTAAATGTCTCATTAAATCCGTTGAGGTAAGCCCTGAGCTCACCAGGTGTGCTGTTTTTGCCTCCAATCTCACCTATCTCTCCACCAATAGAGACCTCTATACCA
>JBFMAM010000236.1:0-3500 GCA_040755805.1 Nitrospirota bacterium | reverse complement strand
TGAATGGCGGTCTTTTGGAGCTATTAAGGTACAAAATATTATTCTTGAAGAGCTTGAGAAAATATATCTAACAAAGACCGAGCCTTATCAAGCTTATTTCTGGCTTGATAGATACTTCTTTAGAAAAACCATACTTTATCCAAAAGCCGAGGTAATAGTAAGGGACTTTGGAATTAAAAGCCCTGCATTCAAATATTGCTTAAATGCTTTTGATCTAATATGGAAAGCTATAAAAGACAGAAGTGATTTCAAGGTTATTTATGACAACTGGGAAAAGTATCTGAGAGTAACTTATGGAAGTCTTATCGGCAGTGAAGAACTCTTTTTAAGGCATTCATATCTGGCAGTTTTCACTAAACTTATAGTCTGGATGCGTATTTCTGAAAACACTATTGTCCCTTCTTCAGATATGATCATTAAGATTCTTGATGGGGAATTTTTCATTGAGCAGGGGATTGATAATTTTCTTGAAGAAGATTTCTTTTCATGGATTGTAAGGGAGCAGACAAAAGAAACCGGCCTTGATATCTCAAGAAAATTGATCAACCAGCTTGCAAATTATAATCTCAGAGAGCTATCAGAAGATATTCTGAAATCTCTTTATCAGGAACTCGTTGACCCCGAAACAAGACATGACCTCGGAGAATACTATACTCCCGACTGGCTTGCTCAGAGGATGGTTGAACATATATTAAGAGACAGTCCATCAGCCTCAGTGCTTGACCCATCCTGTGGTTCAGGGACTTTCCTTTACATGGTTATCAGACATAAAAAAAGTGTACTTGGACAAAAACAGGGAACGCTTGACCATATTATCAAGAATGTTGTCGGCATAGACATTCATCCCCTTGCTGTAATTACTGCAAAGACAAATTACCTTCTTGCACTCGGAGACCTCCTTAAAAAGAGAGGTACAAGGAGGGTACACAAATAGATCTTCCTTCAAAGTTCGACATGCCGAAAGCTGTTTCTGTGGCTGCGTAAACGAATATATATAACAGAAGCAGAGGCATACCACATCTCATCTGTTGCCAATAAATTAATCAGAACTTATGATGTTTCAATCGACGTTTTGATAAAGCGTATTTCGAAAGAAATCAAAAAGGTATATTTACTATTCCCATGAGACATAAGCTGTAACGTATTGATTTAAAGGTATTTTTAGAAACAAACTGTAGAAGATGGGTTAAAGATAGATGATAACTGCGTGTTCATCACATTCAGGGAACCGGGGACATCGTAAACAGTCTCCCCATATCTTCTGAGGAAGGCTTGATTTGTAAATATCAACAAATCCTATCTTTTTAAAGAATTCCGGATGGTATGTCAGGGCAAAGACCCTCTTTACCCCTAAAACCCTTGCCTCTTTGAGGCATTGTTTAACAAGGTTTTTACCTATGCCTATTTTCTGATATCTTTTATCCACTGCGAGTGAACGTATCTCTGCAAGGTCCTCCCACATGATGTGCAGTGCACATACGCCGCATATATTTCCATTATCTTCGCATATAACAAAATCTCTCAGGTTTTCATAGAGTTCGTTGAGGGACCTCGGAATCATCTCCTCCCTTTTTGCGAAATCATTTATGAGTTTGTGAACCCGCTTCAGATCAGCTATCTTAGCCTTTCTTATCTTCAATGAATCTCATCCCCTCGATAATAGCCTCTTTATTAATTTCGATACTTTTCTTTCTCCTCTCTGGTATTGAGCTCTCAAGGGCCTCATACAAAGATGTCTTCTTCAGTAGTCCGGTTTTCGCAATAAATGCGCCGAGCAATACCATATTTGCAGATTTTGTATTACCAACTGTAGTAGCTATCTCTGTTGCAGGAACTCCAACAATTTCTATATCGGTTCGTAATGCAGGGGGTTTTATAAGGGATGAATCAAACAGGAGGAGGCCATTCTGTTTAAGCCTTGGCTGAAATTTCTTGAGTGCTGCGTCACTCATTATAATAAGCGTGTCTGAATTCATAATAATAGGGGAACCTATCAACTCATCCGAGATGATCACTGTGCAGTTTGCAGTCCCTCCCCGCATCTCTGCCCCGTAAGAAGGAAACCATGTTACCTCCTTGTTTTCAAGCATGCCTGTATATGCAAGAATTCTTCCCAAAAACAGTATGCCCTGACCGCCAAAGCCTGCTATTATAATCCTGTTTTCCAGTTATTCCTTCTCCTTGGATTTACTATAAATCATTTTAAAACCTCAGAGTTCACAGAGATATTCTTAAAAATTTTTAAAACCCTTTCACCATAGAGAACACGGAGAACTAACTTTATTAAAAATCTTTTCTTTTAAAACCTTATTCATGTCTTCCTCTGTGCTCTCTGTGGTTAATTGCATTATTTGTATTTATCCTTAAATATTCCGAGAGGATATACAGGCATCATCTCTTTACGAAGCCATGTTACTGCATCCCTTGGTGTAAACCCCCAGTCTACAGGACATGGTGAGAGTATCTCGACAAGGCTGAACCCCTTTCCTTCTATCTGGTATCTGAAGGACTTCTCTATTGACCTTTTTGTATTTATCAGATTTTTGTAGGAATCAACCGAGGTCCTGACAATATAGGAAGCGCCCTCAATTGTGGAAAGGAGTTCTGATACATGCAGGGGATAACCTGCTGTTTTACTCTTTCTTCCCGAAGGTGTTGTGGTCGTCTTCTGGCCGAGAAGTGTTGTGGGTGCCATCTGGCCGCCTGTCATTCCGTATGTTGCGTTATTGACAAAAAATACTGAAATATTCTCTCCTCTGTTAGCAGCATGAATTATCTCGGCTGTGCCGATTGCGGCAAGATCACCATCACCCTGATAAGAAAAGATTATTCTGTCAGGCATGACACGTTTAAGTCCGGTTGCTGCAGCGGGAGGTCTGCCGTGTGCGACTTCGAGCATATCAAAATTAAAATAGTCATAGGCAAATACAGCACATCCGACAGGGGCAATCCCTATTACCTTTTCCCTGATGCCTAAATTATCAATACACTCTGCAATCAGCCTGTGGATAAGGCTGTGTCCACAGCCAGGACAAAATCTGAATGGTACCTGTTTAAGGCTTAACGGTCTCTGGAATATTTTTTCCATCCGTCTCTTTTAGAATATTGACCCAACAGTTGCAAAAATTGTTTCGCATTGGAAGGCAGATATGCTGAAAAAAAGGTTTTTCAGCATATCTGCCTTCCTTTTTATCCAACGTTTAGGTCGAGAATCGCTCCCTCAAGAAGGCCATAATCGCTTATAGTTAATTCATTAAACTCAAAAAATTCCATTACCCTAATTGCAAATTGTATACCGGGTATAATCAAGTCTGCCCTTTCAGGTTCCAGACCTCTGACCTTCTTTCTTTCCTTCAAGGGAAGTGCTAACAATCTTCTGCTTATATCCCGCAACCTGCTTAGAGGGATTCTATAGAGATGTATTTTTTTCCTCGAATAGGTATCAAGTTTCAGGTCAATAGAAGCAATAGTTGTAAAGGTGCCTGCAGTTCCTATAAAGA
>JBFMAM010000235.1:0-3518 GCA_040755805.1 Nitrospirota bacterium | reverse complement strand
TTTTCTGCTATACTTCTTAGTTTTTGCTCATCTTTAATCCGATATGCAGGTGCATGTCCTTCACCAACTTCCAATAATGTTAAAGCTACATGCCTACCGTGTTCAGAGTGAGCAGCAGCACCTGCAGCAATCATTCTAGCTAAATTTCGAGCCACGATGGTATCGGCATCAGCTCCGCAAACACCTTTCTGTGGGCCATTACCAAAAGGATCGATACGGCAAGGCCCTTTCCAGCAAATACGACAGCAAAGTCCTGTTTCTCCAAAACCACATTGTGGTTTCATCGCTTCAAAACGATCCCAAACAGTATCAATTCCAGCTTTTTTTGCTATGGGAAGCAAATAATCGACAGCAGGATCAATAGTTTTTTTCATCTCACTCATAATATCCCCTCACTTATTCCTTACCTAAAAATTACCTTTTGTCTGAGCCTTGATAAATTTTCTTCCACTTTCTTTAAGAATTTCCTTACGATAACTTTCATAATCTACTAACTTTAATGCTTTGGTTGGGCATGCCTTAACACAGGCATAAGGAATTTCATCATTGTCCTTTGCTCTTCCGAAACAAAGATCGCATTTCCGTGCTTTAGCCTTTTTGGTTCTGTGATTACCTCCATCGTTTACGTCTGCAGACATAATTATAGCTCCAAAGGGGCAAACCATAGCACAAACTTTACAGCCAACACAATTGCCCTCATTAATTTTAACAAAGCCATCCTCTTCATATATTGCTCCTACAGGACAAGCCCGTGCACAAGGTGCATCTTCACATTGTCTGCATTGCATAGGCATAACCATGTCATCAACTTGGATCACCGAGTTTCTTGGCTGTAGTTGTAAGCCTTTGGTTACGGCAGTTTGTAAATCACAATCTGCATGAGCAATAGCACAGGCCAGCTCGCAATTCTTGCAACCCAAACACCTCTTAGGATCGGCGTAAATAAAGAAATTCTCTTTAGCTCTCTCCATTGGGGATTCACCACCTTTCTATTCTTCTACTTCCAAACTCTCAATGTACAATTCCTTTCCGGCAATGATGTCTACAGATCTGCTCTCACATTGTGGACATTGAAAATTGTAATTGCAAACCCGGAACACATTGGTACATTCCTGACACTTTCCCTGCAGCGGAATCCGCTCAATAACCAGCTCTGCACCTTCGACAACAGTATTTTGCGCATAGGCCTCAAAACAAGCGGTTAAAGTCATATGTTCCACTGCTGTCATCTCGCCAACTTTTAGTTTTACCTTCAATATCTTTTGGATTTGATGCTCTTTTACCTTAGCATTGATAATCTTAAATAGACTATCCACTATTGCCATCTCATGCAGGGCTATCGCATCCTTTCGCTACGACATAAATCAAAAGGACTACTGCCAAGTCTTTAAGGATAATTGAACCAAGCCAACAAAGTTTTACGGTAAGCCTGGCACCTGGTTTTCTGATTTTAGTATTATCTTTCGGTGCAGGAGATGCAGGGATCAATACTACTAATAATAAGTGGAATATCAGACACCTTATTTCCCGGCATCATAACATTGAGCGCTTCCCAGTTCATATAAGTGGGCACTCGCCACTTAAGGCGTTCCGGTAGATCAGAACCGTTTGTGCGTAGATAATAAATCAATTCTCCCCGTGGAGCCTCTGACTTGGCTATAGCTTCCCCAGCAGGTATTTCCGGCAAATGATCAATACAAGTTGGACCGTCAGGTAGTTCTTTTAGACATAGTTGAATAATATTGATAGCTTCCTGAATTTCCCTTAACCTAACTATGGCTCTCGCTCTAACATCACAACCAGTTTCTACATTAACATTAACTTTTATCTTGTCATAAGCCGCATAAGGACTCTTTACCCGCACATCATTATTTACTCCAGACCCCCTGGCAACAGGACCAACCACACCATACCGGATGGCTTCTTCTTTAGGTAAGATCCCTACACCTTCAGTTCGAGCTCGAACAAGCTTATTGTTCATATAGATATCAACAATTTCTTCCAATGGCTTTTTCAAGCTGTCCATCTGCTTCATCATATATTTAATCTTTTCATTAGATAGGTTATATTTTACGCCGCCAATGGTATTAGCGGCCAAGTCCATCCGATTACCATAAATAGTCTCTTTGGTATCCTGGACTATCTCCCGTATCTCCATCACATGCATAAATAAGGAATCAAAACCAATGATATGAGCCAATATACCAGCATTGAACAAGTTGGATGCTATCCTTTTTACTTCATCAGCGATAACCCTTAGATATTCACCTCTTTCCGGAACTTTGATTCCGGCAATCTTCTCAAGGGCCATACAATAAGTAAATGGATGGTTATTTGAACACAAAGAACAAAGACGCTCAGTTAAAGTTATATTTTGGTAAATGTTGCGTTGCAATGCCAAGGATTCCATACCCCTGTGTACAAACCCTGCCGTTATATCCAAACCAACAACAGTCTCTCCTTCAACCTGCACCCGGAAATACATTGGTTCTTCTAACGCTACATGTAGTGGTCCTACTGGGATGGTATAAGTGCTCATTTAGTATCTACCTCCTTAGAAGTGGCTGCAAATACCTTCTCCCACAACGTTTTACTAGTTGCTCCGTTCATAGCTAATGATAAAGGAATTAATTTGTTCATTATTCCTGTATCAATAGTTTCATCAAGGAACAATCTCTTTGGATTGGGATGACCGACCACTTTAATATCATATAATTCTTGCAACTCGCGTTCCGTCCAATCAGCACCTTTTAAAATCGGAGTAATGGAATTAACTTTACTACTATCACGGGGTATTTCTATGGTAACTGTGCAAGTACAGCCATCCAGATCAAAGTGGTAAGCTATTTCATGAATATCTCTCTGTTGGGCATCTTTAGTTTTATAAGCTGTAATAGTGATTACCCGGCCGCCCGATCTTGACACAATCAAAGCAACATTAGTAATTTGGCTGTGGTCATTAAGCCTACACCAGCCAGTAACCACTCCTTTCGAATCTGTTTCCCAACGCAAGGAGAATCCTTCGCCCACTGCCTGAGTTAGTTTCTCTTTAAAATCCTTCTGAATATTCCGCTCCATCCTGTTTCCTCCTCTCCTTCATCAAAGGGCTCGTTCTTGGCGGCATTTTGGGCATAAATGCCTTAATTTTTCAATGTCCTTGTTAACTTGATCATAAGCTACGTTCAGTAATTCAGAAGCTACCGGCACCATAGGTGTAGCACACCGGGCACAATTTACATATTTAATGAAGCCTTTTTCTACATATCTGTATTTATCCTCTTGCCTGTGGGCTGTATGATAATCCTCAGTTAAGCGAATTGCTTTAGTTGGGCAGTAATGCTCACAGAGACCGCAAAAGGCACACGTATTATGCCAAAGTATAAACTCCAGGCCACTTTTGTCGGCCACTTCCCTGATTTGGATTGCTCCACCGGCGCAAACGTGCTCACACATTCTACAGGCAACACAAGCCTTGGCATCATATTTGATTTTACCTCTCAGTCCCTTGGGAACAAAAG
>JBFMAM010000234.1:0-3525 GCA_040755805.1 Nitrospirota bacterium | reverse complement strand
CTAAAACAAATAAAAGAGATTGCCAAA
This sequence comes from Nitrospirota bacterium, assembly GCA_040755805.1. Lineage (GTDB taxonomy): Bacteria > Nitrospirota > Thermodesulfovibrionia > Thermodesulfovibrionales > SM23-35 > JBFMAM01. The sequence continues at coordinate 3,498 of JBFMAM010000234.1, read as the reverse complement.
GAAAAAGGCGTGAAGGTCGGGAATATGAAGAAGGAGGATATTATCCGAACTATCCAGCGAGCGGAAGGTAACATTGACTGTTTCGGCACTGCTACATCTGGAGTATGTGACCAGCTTAACTGCTTGTGGAGGGATGATTGCTTAAAATAGTCCCATCTGACCATCTTTTTTATACTTTTTTGTCTTATCAGGTATAAACCTGTTTTTCACGAATTCTTCAGGGATTTCTCTGAGAAAGGGGGAGGGTGACTGAATTAGTCTCTGCCCATATAAAAACCTGTTTCTTGCGTATATGAGAAAAAGCTCATCTTCTGCCCTTGTCATGGCGACATAAAACAGCCTTCTTTCTTCCTCGATATCAACATTATCTTTTTTTATGGTATAAGGGATTAACCCTTCCTCCACCCCTGCAATAAATACAACCTTAAACTCAAGTCCTTTTGCCATGTGCAGTGTCATCAATGCAACTGCATCTGCCCTTGGATCATAAGCATCTGCAGGTGTTAAGAGACTGACTTCGTTTGTAAATCTGATAATCGCTTCTGAAGGATCAACATCTCGATATGTAAAGGCAAGGTTCTCTAAAAACACAAAATTATCTTCCCTGTATTTATAATATTCTCTGAGCCCGGATTCCTCTAATAATACCCCAAAAAATTCATCTATGGTTAATCTATCCTTTAAATCAATAAATCTTTCAAGCATGGATATAAATTTCCTGATACTTTCTTTTGAAAATCCCCCCTTCCCCCCTTTACTATTAATCCCTCTAAGTTCCCCTTTAGTAAAGGGGCCCGCCTGCTGTCCGTCGGGCAGGGATTGAGGGGGATTATATGCCTTCATGGCCTCATATAGACTCAACCCATTCTTTTCTGCATGACGAAATATGTCCGATAGAGTTGTCTCGCTTAGCCCACTCAGTGTTATGGTGATAATCCTCTTGAGATTTAAATCGTCCATTGGATTGATTATAGCCTTCAGATACGAAAGGGTGTCCATTATCTCCCTTCTTTTAAGTGGATGTATTCCACCTATTATCTGATATGGAATCCCTGATTTGATAAAGGACTCTCCTATTGCCTCTGCCTGTGCATTTGTTCTGAATAGTACTGCAAAATCAGAGAAGCGGTAGGAATTATCAGAAGCAAAATCCCCCCTTCCCCCCTTTTCCAAAGGGGGGTGTGGGGGGATTACTTTTTTCATAAGTTGATAGTGGCTTGTGCCACCCATTCTTTCTTCTATCTCCCTCACGATGATTTCCCCTTCTGCTTTCTCATCAGAAACAGAAATGACAGTGATAGGGTTTCCCTTTTCTCTCATTGAGTTGAGTTCTTTGTCTAATCTTTTCAGATTATCTTTTATCAGGATGCTTGAGGCATTGAGTATCGTACCCGTTGAACGATAATTCTGTGTTAGGGTGATTGTCTTTGTATCTTTGAAATCTTTTTCAAAATCCAGGAAGTTGCCAACATCAGCGCCCCTGAAGGCATAAATTGCTTGGTCTGAGTCTCCAATGGCACATAGGTTGCCCTTACTGTTTGCAATGAGCATTAACAACTTATACTGTGCGGGGTTTATGTCCTGATATTCATCCACCATGATATACTTGAATATACCTCTATATTTTTCTAATATCTCGCTGTTGCCGAATATCTCTACAGGCTTAAGGATAAGGTCATCAAAATCAAGTGCAGAGTTCTTCATGAGCGCTGACCGATATTGCTCATAAATCCTTTTTATTCCATCATCCACCTCCTCGATAAGGTTCTTGATTTTCGATATCTTCTCAGCAATCAGCGCGCAAGGGGAACTCCGTCCCCCTTGCGAAATCCCCCTAAAGTCCGAATCTCTCACTAATGTCTTCAGGAGACGAATCTGTTCATCCCTGTTGTATATGATAAAACTATCTGAAAAGCTCTCCCTTATAATCTTCAAGCCGAGGAGGTGAAATGTCCCGATGAAGACATTGCTGGAGTGTTTACCCCGCACCACAGAAAGCCACGGCTGTAAAGGCGTGGTGCAGGGTTTACCTAAAAGGGCCTCGGTTCTTTCCCTCATTTCCTTTGCGGCACGGTTGGTAAATGTTACAGCGAGGATATTTTCGGGTCTTACACCCTGTTTGATGAGATATGCAATTCTGTAAACAATGGTTAAGGTCTTTCCTGTCCCTGGACCAGCAACAATCAACACAGGGCCTTCAATTGTCTTTACAGCCCTCCTCTGGGATTCATTTAAGATATGTGATAAATTCATAACTATCCCAAAAATGAGTATAACAGATTCATAACCTGAATCTTAACCCAAAAAGTGGTAATGATATAATATTTACCCCGCGAATACAATACTGTCTTCTATGTAACCTCTGTGGTGAAATTTTTACAAGAGGCTAAAATAATCAGGAGTGCTATAATGCAACAGATTTCTTGCAAAGCGCGAACTTATAGAAAGGATCGAAGCTTTGTCAGGTAATGTAACCCTTCGTGACCTCATGACGGAAAAAATAAGAAAGCAAAAGACAAAAAGGGCGAAAAGAGCAAAAAGTTCCCCTTTCAATTTCAGATGATTATTATACACCACAATCAGTACCTGTATGCATTTATTGCTATACCAACTCATCACGGAAGGTAGCACGGGATAATTATGCTAAACTATAAAAAGTATGTGGAGTATTGAGGCAATTTTGTGGTATTAAAAATGAATTCGACAATCTGTAGAAATTATGAACCAAGGACAGTGAAATAGGGAAGAGGCTACTTTTTTACACGCTTTTTAGAAATCAAAAAGAAGAATCCCACCTCGGGAGAAAAACATGGGAAATGTAAGGGCGAAATTAAGAGAGAAAATTATAGGGAAAAGAACGTCAGGGCTTCTGGTTCCCATTTATGAGAAGGCAGCGAGGATGGTCATTGATAGTTACTATGTTCCAATAGCTGAAGAAATAGTCGCTGAGCTAAGTCAGATAACAACGCCTGGTCCCGAGACGGGAAGAAGAATGCTTGATCTTGGAACCGGACCCGGATATCTTCCAATTGAAATAGTGAAGAGAGTCCCAAATCTTCGAGTAGACGGCATTGATCCACTCTTAAAATCAATAAAAATAGCTAGGAAAAACGCTGCCAGGGCTGAGGTTGGAGAGAGAGTGCATTTTGAAGTGGGAGACGCAGCGAAATTACGATTTCGTGATAACTCCTATGATATGATCATCAGCACCGGCATGCTCCATGAGTTAGAAGATCCAGTAAAAGTCTTGAATGAGTGTTATCGGGTTTTAAAGCCAGGTGGAAAGGTATTTATTCATGATCCAGCCAGGGTTTCAGTTGGAATAGACAAGGAGAAATGGAGAGCCTCTTTTAACCTCCGGGAGAAAATTATCTACAGACTTTACACTTTATTCTCCAAAATTGATGCACCCGATACTTACTCACAAAAAGAGGCTGAAGAAATAATCGCTGCCACACATTTCAAGCACTATCAGATTGAAGAATACTGGATCAAGGG
>JBFMAM010000233.1:0-3531 GCA_040755805.1 Nitrospirota bacterium | reverse complement strand
ACTGAATTTGCGGTATCCTTGCGAACCCCCGTTTATATTGGCATTTCAGCAGGGCGTCTGTCTACCGACCCAAAACATAGGAACGATGAATGCCTACAATGTTCAGATTAAGTATTACATTGATGAGACTGCCCCTTTTGATATAGCAACAGCAACTATTGATATTCCAGCGAATTCAACAACTACAAATGAAATCACATGGAGGACAAACAAGGCAGGGGAGAACCTTCCAATAACTGTTTTTGTAGATCCCTTCAATTCCTTTACAGAGCTTTCAGAGGGAAATAACAAGGCATTCACATATCTTACTGTTAGTGGCTCAACAGAGCCGAACCTGATAACCTCGTATAAGGATATGACGATAATCCCTAATCCCGCAAATGAAAGAGGAAATGTAAATATTTCAGCCCTTGTCAAGAATGAGGGATTCTCACCTGCAAGCGATATAAATGTGAATTTTTATAAAGGGGCCCCTGGAGTAGATGGAGTTCTTCTTGGAAGCCAGACGATCTTATCTCTTCACCCTGATGAGAGTAGCAGGGTTTCCGTAGACTGGATGAATATTATGGAATCAGGAGAGAGGATTATCTATGTCCAGGTTGACCCTGATAACCAGATAAGAGAGATAAGAGAAGATGACAATGATGCCTTTACAATATTGAAAATCTTCAGTCTTCCTGACCTCACAATTTCAACAAATTCTATTATCTTCACCCCTTCAGCGCCAAAAGAAGGGGATACCGTTTCTATTAATGTAACAATCCAGAATAAGGGGGAGCAGGGTGCGTCAAATGTCCCCGTCAAGGCATATGAAGGAAATACACTCATTGGTTCTCAGATTATTCCTTCTATCTCAGGTAATTATCAGGCGGGTGTGTCTTTTTCTTATGATACCACTGGAAAGAGTGGTGTACATCAGATAACTGTTATCATTGACCCTGACAATGCAATCATTGAACAGAGTGATGACAACAACCAGGCATCCAGAACCTTTGGTGTGCAGGATGCGAATCTCTGGTTGACCGAGAAGTATATTTCACCCAATGGCGATGGTGTAAAAGACAGTACCCAGTTCTTCTTCAGACTGAATACTCCCCAGACTGTAAAAATTGTGGTGGTTAATGAAAAAGGTGAGACTGTTAGAACATTCAGCGGAGTTGAGTTTGAAAATATCTTAGGAGGCAATGTCACATGGGATGGACTTGATGATAATGGAATGGTTGTTGATGATGGACACTATCAGATAAAGACAATTGATTTAAACAATAAAATACTTGGCAGTTTATTGGTCATAGTTGACAACAACCGCTCTTCTCTGACAGATGCAGTAGGCACAAAGTATCTTCTAAACAATAATCTCACATGCATGCTCCCGGATATCGGGGATGAGAATTGGGACTGGCTTCCAGATGAGAGCGGTATAGTGTTTTCTATTGAATATTCAGATTCAGATGCCCCCGAATATCCAGCAGGAGTTTATACAGTGGCTCCAGATGGAGAGGATATTTTGAGGTTAATCCCTCGAGATTGGACTGAAGACAATCCTGATTATATGTATTACTATTTCCACCACTTTCTATCTCCCGATGGAGAAAAGATTGCATTTACTTTCTGGAAATACGATAGAAAAGACAACACTAATACAACCGAGCTATGGATAGCGGATATCGATGGACGTAACCTGACTTTGCTGGAAAAATCCGATATCTATTACTCAATTGAAGATATGAAATGGTCACCTGATGGTAAATATGTTGCATATACTAAAAATAGATACGCAGGTTCGGATGAACTCTGGATTATTAATATCAATAATTTAGAAAAGACAAAAATCGGGTTGGAAGCTTTTAATTCTGCTTGGTCACCTGATAGCAACAAAATAGCCTACACAAATGTCTATTATGATGCAAATTATAACCAGGTTTTAGAGTTATGGATAACTGATACCAGCGGAAATGATAATAAAATTGCAACCTTTACCAATTTACCCCCCAGTACGCTTGAATGGCTTAGTGATCAAAAAATATTCCTTTCAGGTGGATATTATGGCAATCCTGAATCTCTATGGCTTATTGATACGAGTGGAGCGGGAAATCATATAGAATTGTCTGATAACTCCCATGACTTCATTTTAAGCCCTGATAAAAAGAATATTGCCTTTACCGAATATGATGATAAGGCATCAGTTAAGATATCAGATGACACGGGGAATGTATCTATTCTATATGAGTCACCTTATATACCTCTTTTAGGAGAGATTAGCAGTGTTAACCTAAGTAATTTAGTCTGGTCATATGATGGAAAAAAGCTTGCCTTTGTTGATATAACATATAAGGCTATTGAGAAGGTTAAAGGCTGTCCCCCTCTTTACGAGCCCCATCTGATAATATTCGATACTTCAACAAAGAGTAAAAAGATTTTTAAAGTTGCTGAAGCAAGATGCGATTATACTTATGAATGTGCTTATAGCGGTAATCCTGCATGCTATATAGATGAAGGCGAGCGTTTTGAGAGCGTAGTATCATTTTTCCAGGACAATATATATATTTTACTAAATCCTTATTTCGTTATTAACTCTGAAACAGGAGAACAGAAAGGCTATTTACCCCTGAAGGATTTGTGGTGGGAACCGAATATTAGGCTTTCTCCTCTCGGAAGATACATTACCTATTATCGATTTGTTGACCCGTCGAGTGTATGTTATGGCAGAGGTTGGCAGGATTTATGGGCTCTAAGTTCGCTTCTTAATCTTACTGATGATTTAAGGGTGACTGAGGAAAAATCGGCAGTAATTCTTAAAGGTATTGCTGCAGACCTTAATTTCGATGGCTATATGCTTGAGTACGCTGATGCAAAGAATCTGACTCAATGGAATCTTATTAGCCCTCCATCTAATATACCTGTAATAAATGATGTATTCACCACATGGGTTCCACCATATGAAGGGACATTCTATGTGAGGCTTACTGTCTGGGATAAGGCAGGAAATGTGGCATGGGACAGAAAGAGGGTTTCGTGGGGAATTTTCTCAAGCATAACAAATATTTACAAGACCGTTGAGATATTCTCTCCAAATGGTGATGATGTAAAAGATTCGGTTGAACTCCATTATAGAGTTCTTGAGCCTGTGCATCTTGAGTTTTACATATATGCTGAAAATAACAATCTAATAAAAACATTCTATAAAGATTACACAGCTCCCGCAGAGGACTATATAACCTGGGATGGAAGAGATGAATTTGGAAAAATAGTTCCGGATGGAAAATATAAGATCAAAATCTTTGATTATGAGTTCTTTGTTGAGGTTGATAGTGCGCCACCTGATGTTAATATAGCGTTAAGCCCGATTAACCAAAACCCAAAAACTCTTGAACTTTATGTAGACCTGTTGGGCCATGCAGTTGATAATAAACTTAAAAACTGGATTATCGAATATGGCGAAGGCGACAACCCTCAGGAATGGTATGAATTAATGAGGGGTGAAGATATGCTTATTGGAAAAGATGATAAAGGTAATCCTGTCTTAGATCC
>JBFMAM010000232.1:0-3534 GCA_040755805.1 Nitrospirota bacterium | reverse complement strand
AAACTCAAAAAATTCCATCACCCTAATTGCAAATTGTATACCGGGTATAATCAAGTCTGCCCTCTCAGGTTCCAGACCTCTGACCTTCTTTCTTTCCTTCAAGGGAAGTGCTAACAATCTTCTGCTTATATCCCGCAACCTGCTTAGAGGGATTCTATAGAGATGTATTTTTTCCCTCGAATAGGTATCAAGTTTCAGGTCAATAGAAGCAATAGTTGTAAAGGTGCCTGCAGTTCCTATAAAGAGTGTGTATCTGTCTATGTATTGTACAATCCTGATTTTAAGCTCGTCTAAAAACGAGACAATTTTTCTGTTCAATTCTGCAATATCAGTATCTGAGACAGGGTCAGTTTTAATAAAACTTCTGGCAAGTTTTATAACGCCAATAGGGATACTTCCCATATCAACTAGATGTTTGTCTTTACAGAGGATCCACTCTGTACTTCCACCTCCTATGTCAATAACGAGTGTCGATTGATGAGTGATGGGTGAGGAGTCAGGAAGTGATGAAAGAATACCCTTAAGTATAAGCTCTGCCTCTTTTTCACCGGATATAACCTCTATCGAAATACCTGTATCGGCAAATACCCTTTTTATAAATATATCTGAGTTGTATGCCTCTCTTAAAGCGCTTGTAGCAACTGCCTTGACATACTTGACTCTGTGTCTTGAAACGATAGAAGAGAATTCCTTGAGCACCGCTATGGAAGCTTCAATGTTTTCATCCTTTAGTATTCCTGTCTGATTAATACCGTCGGCTAACCGGGTTATCTTCCGTCCAGAAAAGACCTCGATGATCGTGTTGTCTTTAATCTTGCCTATCAGAAGTCTGATTGTGTTTGATCCTATGTCTATAGATGCAAGTAATGGCATATATTATAAGAACCTTGTGACGAATTTTTGTCAAGTGCTCTCAAACTTTAAATCACCAATAACCAATAATCAATCACCAAATTTGAGACTGCTAAAAAGTATATTTTTGTCACCCTGAAGTCGTTTTAGGGTCTCCCCGAACTTGATTCGGGACTGAAACAAGCCTGTCCTGAAGAGATGCCGAAACAAGTTCGGTATGACACTTTCAGGGTTCAGCATGACATATTGCACAATTTTAAGGATTTTTCAGCAGTCTCAACTTATATAATTTCTGGTTATTGTAATTTGATTATTGGTTATTTTTATTAAAAAATATCTTGATTTTTTTAAATACAGGGGTATAAAATTCTCTGAAAATTTAAGGTTGACAAAGGTTTTGTGTTATGGTGTTATATAGTAACCTAAGAATTTGTTAAGTATTTTTGGAAGGAGGTGACAGTTAGTGAAAAGGTTTTTAGCGATAGTTTTATCATTATTGCTACTCGTGGTATTTACCGTGGGCTGTAAAAAGGCTGAAGTGCCAAAGCCAGAGGCACCAAAGCCAGCTGAAGCACCGGCCCCAGCTCCAGCTCCTGAGAAGCCGGCCGAAGCACCAGCACCGGCCCCAGCACCGGCACCGCAAAAGTAGATCAGTAGATCTTCAGGGATGGGGGATACCCATCCCTGAAGTTGATTTTTAGGCAGAAAGCTGGTATAATTTTAAAAGTTCCATCTGGATTTTTAGTAGAAGAGTGGGTTTTCCCACTCTTTTGTTTTAGTGGGATTTTATTAAAAATGCATAACCACTTTATTTTTCTCTGTGCACTCTTTTGGAAAGGAATTATGTTTAAAATACATTAAGAGCACAGAGACTACTTGAAAATTAAAGATTTTTTAATTTTAAAATCAATCTCTGTGTTCTCTGTGGTTAATTGGGTTTATTATGAGCGACATAAAAAACAGGGTTTTAAAATTAGCAAAGTATGTTGCGGATGACCAGGGTGTAGAAATAACTGATGTTGAGTTGTTGGGAAAGGGTAAATTACTGCTCAGGGTGACAATTGATAAAGAAGGTGGTGTGAATTTATACGACTGCGAGAGATTTAGTAAAAGTCTTGAGAGCCTTCTTGATGTTGAAGACCTTATCCAGGGAAGATATACGCTTGAGATTTCTTCCCCGGGGCTCGACAGGCCTCTTAAAAAGATAAAGGATTTTGAAAAAAATATAGGTAAGCTCATACGCATAGTTACTGTAGAAAAGATAGAAAACCGGAATTTTTTTATAGGCCGGATTCTAGGGATTAGTGATGGTCGTGTAAGGGTATTAGTGAATGGCCTCGAGATAGATATACCCTTTGAGAAGATATCGAGTGCAAGACTGGAGGTAGAGTTTAAATGACAAAAGAACTCTGCTATGTGATAGACCAGATGAGCAGGGAGAAAGGAATATCAAGAGATATATTGCTTGAAGCCCTCCGGTCTGCTCTGCTCTCTGCCGCAAGAAAAAGGTTCGGTGGAAGAAGTAACATAGATCTCTTGATAGACCCCAAGACATGCAACATAAATGCCTTTGAAACGAAAAAGGTTGTCTTAAAGGTTTCAGATAAGAATGAAGAAATCTCTATTGAGGAGGCCAGGAAGACTTTTCCTGACGTGGTGGAAGGAGATATGGTCAATATACCCTTAGACCTGCATGACTTTAGCAGGATTGCTGCCCAGACAGCCAAACAGGTTATCTTCCAGAGGGTGAGGGAGGCAGAAAGAGATGTGATTTACAATGAGTTCAAAGACAAGGTAGGGCAGATTGTCGGTGGTGTTGCCATGAGAAAGGAGAAAGGAGCATATTTTCTTAACCTCGGGAAGACAGAGGCAATACTTCCTATAAAGGAGACGCTTCCCAATGAAAACCTTAAGAGGGGTGATACCGTCAGGGCCATTATTGAAGATGTGAGAATTACAACAAAAGGTCCGGCTATAGTGCTTTCGAGGACCAATCCACAATTTGTTGCCGCTTTATTCAAGATGGAGGTACCAGAAATCAATGAGGGTCTTGTTATAATTAAAGACATAGTCAGAGAGCCCGGTGAAAGGACAAAACTGGCAGTATATTCGAAGAATCCCGCTATTGACCCTGTAGGTGCGTGTGTAGGGATGAAGGGTACGAGGGTGCAGTCGATAGTGCGTGAACTAAAAGGGGAGAGGATAGATATCATACCATGGACAGATGACCCCAGGCTGCTTATCGCAAGGGCACTAAGCCCTGCATCAGTTGAAAGGATAGGAATAAACGAGGAAGATAAGACAGCCATGGTGGTTGTTAATGATCAGCAACTCTCACTTGCCATAGGTAAGAAAGGTCAGAATGTCAGGCTTGCAATGAAACTTACAGGCTGGGATATAGATATATTGAGCGAGACTGAATATTCTAAGATAAGGATGGAAGAGGCAGAAGGGACAATCTCTCCCCCATCTGCTGATGGTTAAACCCCGTAGTTGCATTAAAGTTGTATTAAAATATAAATTTAACTACGCTTTTTAGATGCTACTATTTGGATTATTCAGATGTTTTTGCAACAACGGGGTAAAGACCTTTCAGATTTCCAGATACAATATATAAAAGGTGTGGGTCCTCAGAGGGCCAGACTTTTGAGCCGCCTCGGTATCAAAACAGTTAAAGATGCC
>JBFMAM010000231.1:0-3553 GCA_040755805.1 Nitrospirota bacterium | reverse complement strand
CCCTCATCTTTACAGATACTCGAACCTTATATACGAGCAGTTAAATGTCGAAGATATCCTTGTTAAGGCAGAACTGTTTTTCATGGCCCTTCCACATGGAGACTCCCAGGAGATGGTTGACTACTTTTTCAGACACGGGAAGAAGGTTATTGACCTCTCTGCTGATTACAGACTCAAAGATGCAAAGACATATGAAGAATGGTATAAGGTGCCTCATAAATTTCAAAGAACCCTGAAAAAGGCTATCTATGGCCTCCCTGAGCTTTACAGGAAAAAGATTGCTAAGATAAACCTCGTAGCTAACCCTGGCTGCTATCCAACAGGTGCAATTCTTGGATTATATCCTGCGATAAAAAATGAACTTGTTGATCTTGCCTCTATAGTTATTGACTCAAAGTCAGGGACAAGTGGTGCCGGAAGAAAATCAGATATTACATTCTCGTATTGCGAGGTAAATGAAGGGTTCAAGGCATATGCTATTGCAACACACAGGCATACCCCTGAAATCGAACAGGAGCTATCTGCGATAGCAGGCAGGGATATAAAAGTCAATTTTACTCCGCACATTGCCCCCTTTGACAGAGGTATACTCACGACCATATATGCACGGCTTAAAAGAAATATAAGTACGAAAAAAGTAATAGATATCTATAAGGAAAAATATGCCCAGGAGCCCTTTACAAAGGTTCTTGATGAGGGAAGATTTCCTAATGTTAAGAATGTACGTGGGACAAATATGTGTGAGATCGGCCTAATCGTGAATATGAGGACAGATACCTTGATCATCGTCACTGCGATAGATAACCTTATGAAAGGCGCATCAGGACAGGCTGTGCATAACATGAATATCATGATGGGATTTGGTGAAAGGACGGCGATTGATACTACTGCATTATTCCCATAAGCAATGATTCCAAAAGGTTTTCTTTTCTCTACTGCAGAGGCTGCAATCAAAGCCCCAGGTCGTAAAGACCTTGCCCTCATATATTCTGATGTAGAAGCTAATATCGCCGGTACATTTACGACCAATAAGGTCAAGGCAGCACCTGTAAAACTTAACATTAAAAAGATACTATCAGGCAGAGGGCAGGCAATAGTAGTAAATAGCGGGAATGCAAACGCATGCACAGGTAAAAAAGGCATACAGGATGCTGTCGAGATGGCAAGACTTATTGCTAAGGGTCTCAATATAAAACCTTCTTTCGTTTATGTCTGTTCAACAGGTGTCATAGGGACACCCATGCCTATGGAGCGAGTGAAACTGAAGATCCCCGAACTGATAGATAATCTTGGTAGATCAACCATACAGGATGTTGCAGCAGCAATAATGACAACTGATACATTTCCGAAGATTGTAAATAAGAAGGTAAAGATTGGTAATAAGACTGGTATCATTGGTGGTATCTGTAAAGGTGCTGGCATGATATGGCCTAATATGGCAACCATGCTCTGCTTTATAATGACAGATATTGCAGTGGAGCAGAAGACATTAGATAGAACACTAAAGGATGCGGTAAAAAAATCATTCAACAGAATTACTGTTGACGGTGACAGATCAACCAATGATACAGTCCTCATAATGGCTAACGGTATGCTCGGCAACCCCCAGATTAGAAGGGAATCAGAATCATACACCGCCTTCAAAAAGGCTTTACATGGAGTTACCTTTGAATTAGCAAGTTTAATTGTAAGAAATGGTGAAGGTGCAACTAAGTTTATAGAGATAGAGGTAAGAGGTGCAAGGAGTGAGGGAGATGCTAAAAGGGCTGCATTTGCAGTGGCAAACTCAAACCTCGTAAAGACAGCTATTTACGGAAATGATGCAAACTGGGGTCGTATCATGGCAGCACTCGGATATTCAGGTGTTGGGATTAAGGAGGATAAAATAGATATCTATTTTGGAAAGGTAAAAGTTGTTAATAAGGGTATGACCACAAGAAGAGATGAAGAGGCAAGTAGGGTCTTAAAAGGGAAAGATATAAGTATAATTATTGACCTCCACCTTGGCAGATCCTCTGTTAAAGTTCTGACCTGCGATTTAACAGAAGAGTATATCAGGGTCAATAAAACTTACAGAACCTAAAATTAAAATTTATAAAATGTCTAAAAATTTTGTTTGACAAAGGCGTAAAAGTCTGCTATGACTATAAATAGAATTAAGCGCCTCATTATCTCCCCTAATACTGCTGTCCAGCTCCCACGGACAGCAGTATTTTTTTGATTTTTCTCTAACCCAAAGATGCAATTAACCACAGAGAACAAGTTCGTATTCCCTCTTACCTAATCCAAGTTTTTCTGACTCTTCTATCTGAATCCAGTAGGGCTTTTTGGTGATTTTAAATATAATATCATCGCCTTTTGTAACGTCATATTCTTCTGTTGCCGATTGTGGTAAGGGGTTAGACTTTAAGAGGATATCAACACTTGCCTGTTCGATCGAGACTATATCATCTGATATAAGGATGCCCTGATCCTGTATTACTGGTACATCGGCTGTGGGCATGCAGTCACATTCAGGCTGTATCTCTGTAAGGAAATTTATGTAGACGACCTTCCCGGTTTTAAAAGTACTTAGGACAGCCTTTGCAGCCTCTGCGAATGAACGCATGAACCTCTCGTCATCACATGGCAGTGTTAGGGCGCCTGAAGGACAGACTCTTGTGCATCTACCACACCTCCAACAATCATCCTCCCTGTATGCAAAAATTTCACCTGAAAATCCCCCCTGCCCCCCTTTACTAAAGGGGGGTGTGGGGGGATTATTTTTATTTTCAAATCCGATAACCTCAAGTGGGCAGATCTCCTCGCATTGATAACAGAGTTCACACTTTTCTTTATCCCATATTAGTCTGCCTTCCCCTATTGCATGCATTGCACCCCTTCCGCACTTCCAGCTACACTCTCTATGGCTTAAACTTACACTCCCCATTGCAATATTCTTTATTGCACCAGCATAACCTGACTGTATATGTCCTTTTACATGTGTGCATACAACCATTGCAGGCACATCATATATAAGGCTTGCGACGGCAATCTCGCCGAGTATTTCACCCGCCTTAACTATTATATTGTCCTTTCCATATAGCCCATCAGCAAGGACAACGGGTGCACCTACTGAAAGATGGTTTATTCCGTTTTGATTTGCTACCTCAAGATAATCAAGACCTTTAATCCTTACAGTGTCTGTCACAAAAGGTTTTGTGCCGATATCTTTCAATGCATCAACAACCTTTCTTAAGAAAACAGGTCTTACAATCCTGTGAGCGCCTTCAGAGCCAAAATGGGTCTTCACAGCAACCCACTCCTTAGGCTCAAAATAATTTGATAGTTTTATCTCTTTAAGGAGCCTTTCAAGCTTACCCGGCATACTTTCATCATATTTCCATTTCTTGGCCCTTGCTGATGCAAAATAGACCTTAGACATATGATTCCTCCTTTTGAATCTTTTTAGCTATTTTTTGATAAAATGTTTATTAGAATAGGAACTCAGGTTGTTTGCAAATCCTGGTTCTTATTATATCAATTTTTGTAGTGTCCTAAAATTGCAAAGCCG
>JBFMAM010000230.1:0-3553 GCA_040755805.1 Nitrospirota bacterium | reverse complement strand
TACCGCCACAGAACTGACCTATAATTGCAGCAAATGCAAAAATTGGTATATATTTTATGTCAAGATGGGAAATGATCCTTGCAATGAATATAAGAGGTATGGGGACATGTATGCACAGGAACCATCGCAGAGAATATCTTTTTGTCTTTACCCTGGCATAGCCGAATGGCAGGTTAATTAGCAGGGTGAAGGCAAACAGGGACAGGATAGCGTAAAACTTATTGTAGAAATCCATAGTTGAAAATAACTTAAAAGAAAAAAATATGTCAAACTGAATTATAGGAGGGATTTTTGAAAATAGCCTATTTTGATTGTTTCTCAGGCATAAGTGGTGATATGTGCCTTGGTGCGATTGTGGATGCAGGTGTTCCGCTTAAGAGACTGGAAAATGAACTTAAAAAAATTCCTGTAAGGGGGTATAACTTAAGTGCTAAAAAGGTAAGAAGGGCCGGATTTATTTCAACCAAAGTGGATGTTGAAACGAGTCATGAGTCAGGAGTCAGGAGTCAAAAGTCAGTTAAAAAATGGGAGGATATTGAGAAGATAATTAAAAATTCTTCACTTTCTCAGGCGATTAAACGGAAAGGACTTAAAATATTTAAGGGACTTTTTGAGGCTGAGGCAAAGGTTCATGGTGAGGCATTTAATAAGGTTCATCTTCACGAACTTGGCGATATAGATTGTATCGTGGATATTTTTGGGACAATAATAGGTCTTGATATACTTGGTGCAGAAAAGGTTTATTCATCCCCTATAAATCTCGGAGGCGGTTTCGTTAAAACAGGGCATGGGATTTTGCCTGTTCCTGCGCCGGCTACCGCAGAAATCTTAAAGGGAGTTCCTTCATATTCAACAGGTCCTGAATTTGATTCAGGATCATCTGAACTTACTACGCCAACGGGTGCAGCAATTTTGAAAGGGCTTTCATCAGGATTTGGAAGTATTCCTCCAATGGATATTGAAAAGATAGGTATTGGGGCTGGCAGCAAGGATTTTAAAGATAGGCCAAATGTATTAAGATTATTCGTTGGTAATCGGGTCAGGAGACCCGATTCTACCCAGGGTAGGGACGGGTCTCCTGACCAGCCCATCGATAGGCGGGGTTTTCTAACCCCGCAAGAGGGATATCCAGATGAAAAGGTTACAGTCATCGAGACTAATATCGATGATATGAATCCACAGGTATACGAATATGTGATGAAAAAGCTCTTTAAGGCTGGCGCCCTCGATGTCTATCTGACACATATCCTGATGAAGAAGGGAAGACCGGGAGTAAAGCTATCGGTGCTCTGCAGTGAGGACAGGAGAGAAGAGTTGATGAAAATTGTTTTAAAGGAAACGAGTACAATAGGACTGAGATTCTATGAGACTAAGAGAAGGGTTCTTCAGCGTGAGGTTAAAACGATAGATACGGAATTTGGAAAGGTAAAGGTAAAAATCTCAATGCTTGGAGATGAGATTCTGAAGGTGACTCCTGAATATGAGGATTGTAAAAGAATAGCAAAGAAGCTAAATATACCGCTTATAGAGGTTATGAGGAAGATAAAGATTCCAAATAACTAATAACCAAATCCCGAGTTCCAAATAAGCTCCAATAATCAAACACCAATAATCAAATTCCAAATAAATTCTAATAACCAATTACCAATCACAAAACATTAAAATTCGGTTCTTCTCCAATTTAGTTGCCAAAAAGACCTTTGCCAAACTTTTAAGTCTTTGTAATTCTTGAGCATTTCCCTCGAATCCTTGACTCCTTGACCCCTTGAATCCTCATGATCTTACCAACTTTTTTGGAGATGATCCACATATTCCAACATTTCATTAAGAGCAATTATTTACTCGAAAGTGTAATATAAAGGGATGAGCCGCTTCTGAATACGAGGAGCAGTATATCTTCTCCAGGTTTTATCTTGGCAACTACGTCTTCATAATCCCTTATACTGGTTATCCTCTGCCTGTTTACCTCCTGTATCACATCTCCCTGCATCAGCACCATTGAGGCAGAACTGTCTTCATCAATATCTGAGACAACAACACCCTTCAATCTTTTTGGAAGATTTAGCCTGTTATAGATTTCTGGTGTCAGATTTTGAACGGTAACTCCTTTCAGGAGGTTGTTATATTCACCTTTTGAAAGTCTTTGCATCTCTGCTGGTAACTCGCCGATAGTAACCTTTATTGTTTTTATCCTATTTTCTCTAATAATTTTCAGCTCAACCTCCTTACCTGGTGTGGTGTTTGCAGCCATATTTTTTAACTGATAAGGCTCGTCAATCTTCTTGCCTTCATACTCTATAATTACATCACCTCTCTGTATGCCTGCTTTTTCAGCAGGACTTTCCTCAACAACATCTCCAACAAGGGCACCTTTTTCTTCTTTTAGATTGAACTGTTTAGCAAGTTCTGGCGTCATGCCCTGTATGGTTACTCCGAGCCACCCCCTTATGACCTTCCCTTTGCTAATCAGACTATCCATTACGTCTTTAGCCATGTTGCTCGGTATAGCAAGGCCAATGCCCTGATAACCACCGCTTGTGGTAAATATGGCAGTATTAATGCCAATGAGCTCTCCTCTTACATTCACCAGTGCTCCTCCAGAATTTCCAGGATTTATTGCTGCATCTGTCTGGATAAAATCCTCATACTCGGCAATACCAACATTAGCCCTCCCTACAGCACTAACTATCCCCATGGTAACTGTCTGATTTAACCCATAGGGATTACCTATTGCCAGAACTACCTCCCCAACCTTTAACTTGTTAGAATCACCCCATATAATAGTCGGAAGATTTGTCGCATCTATCTTGATTACAGCAATTTCTGTTTTAGGGTCGGTACCAACTACTTTTCCTTTAAACTCCTTTTTGTCTGATAAAAGGACCCTTATATCATCAGCATCCTTGATGACATGATAGTTTGTCAGGATGTAACCATCAGGAGAGACGATTACACCTGAACCGAGGCTTGCTGTTTTATGTTCCCTTGGCATCCTGAATCGTCTGAATTCGTCTCCAAAGAACCTTCGGAAGAAAGGGTCATCGAAGAATGGGTCTAACCTTTCCTGAACCTTTATTGTCCGTGTAGTTGAGATATTGACTATAGCAGGCTTCACTGCTTCTGCAATCTCTGACATTGCCTGGCCGGTTTTGGTGAGGATATCAAGCGACTGCTGCGAGATCTTTGGATCCTGGGCATATGTATACGAGTAAAAATTGAAGTTAGATGAAAGGATAAGCCCCAATATGAGACCGACTGTGACAGAGATCAAAATCCTATTTAATACTCTTCCCTTTGAAAACATTCTTGCCTCCTGGTTTTACAATTTTTATCTAAATTGTATATTTTTTACAGCACTTTTTGTCAACTTACTAATGAGGTCATTTTTTTCAGCATATCTGCCTTCCTTTTTATGCAACATTAAGGTTAAATTATAACAAGGGAGGGGCAGATTGAAGATAGCAATCACCGGATTATCTAATTCAGGGAAGACTACAGTATTTAATGCCCTTACAGGCCAGAACATCGAGACCACCATCTATCCAACAACTAT
>JBFMAM010000229.1:0-3560 GCA_040755805.1 Nitrospirota bacterium | reverse complement strand
ATGAACCGGTGTTGATGGCAAAGAAGTTGCAAGACGTCCCTATTGTAAAATGTGCAGACAGGTATAAAGGCGGAGTATTTGCCCTTAGATCTTTGCCCTTAGCCCTTTGCCCTGACCTTTTCATCCTCGATGATGGTTTCCAGCACCTTGGCCTTTTCAGAGATAAAGATATTCTGCTCATAGACGGAATGAATCCGTTTGGGAATAGAAGGCTTTTACCGCTTGGTCCATTAAGAGAAACTCTATGTGCGATACGCAGGGCTGGCATTATTGTAATAACAAAGACAGACGAAGTCAGGAGTCAGGGGTCAGGAGTCAGGAGTCAGGAATCAAGATTCAAGATTCAGGATTCAAGACTCGATGGTCTGATTGAGGAAATCAAAAGATATAACTCAAAGGCATCAATATTTTTTGCTGAACGCAGTCCTTCAAAATTCATAACAACGACCGGTGGTACATTGCCTCTCGAATGGGCAAAAGAGAAAAGATTTTTTGGCTTCTGCGGCATAGGTAATCCTGAATCATTCGGGAGGACCCTTTTATCAGCAGGTCTAAAATTAACAGGGGTTAAAACTTATAGAGACCATTACAGATACAATTCGAAAAACATAGAAACAATAATAAAGAATGCAAAAAAGGGTAGTGCCGACTGGATTGTTACGACAGAAAAGGATATAATGAGACTTAAAGGGATGGATATACCCACGAATCTTGTTGCACTTGCAATTGAGTTTAGTGTCGATGAAGGATTTTATGAGGAGGTCTTTACATAAAACACAGAGACACTGAGACACAGAGAAAAAAAGCATAGAGCACGGAGCATAGAGCTATTAGCAATGCATACGTTAATAAGCCTTAGGCTTATTAAATGGTTAAGGCAACGAAGCCCGCCCCGTTAGATAATAATTACTATCTAACGGGGCCCGTATCGGTTACGTGTAACGGTCCGCCTGAGGCGGATGAAAAAGCCGAACAACGTAGCCGCTGGACGAAACAGGCATCATTACCGTAGCCGTCTCTGTGCTCTTTGCTCTTAGCTCTGTGCCCTCTGTGGTTCCCCCGTTAGATGTTTACTATCTAACGGGGTGAATCTGTGGTTAATTAAGCTTTTATTGGAGGCTGGATGGTCAGGTATATCAATGTCAGGAGCAAGTCAAGGATTGAATTTATTGATATTACTGGAATGGTCCAGGATGTTGTGAAAGAGGCAGGGGTTATGAGTGGTGTCTGCTATCTCTATGTCCCGCATACAACTGCGGGGATCACAATAAATGAAGGTGCTGACCCGAGCGTCCAGCGTGACATACAGAATGCCCTTAGCAGGCTCGCACCACAGGAAATGAATTATTT
This sequence comes from Nitrospirota bacterium, assembly GCA_040755805.1. Taxonomy (GTDB): domain Bacteria; phylum Nitrospirota; class Thermodesulfovibrionia; order Thermodesulfovibrionales; family SM23-35; genus JBFMAM01. Next base: position 2,210 of record JBFMAM010000229.1, on the reverse strand, counting down.
CCATAGAGAAGGTAATGCCGATGCCCATATAAAATCAAGTATTGTTGGCACATCTGTGAATGTGATGGTTGATGAGGGCAGGTTACTCCTGGGTACATGGCAGTCCATCTTTTTCTGTGAGTTTGATGGTCCGAGGCATAGAAGGATAGCGATTAAATTTTTATAGGCGATGTCTGAAAATAAAATCTCTGATGAACCTCAGCTCCTCCGTGAGGAGATAAAAAGGCTCAGAAAGTCACTCTCAGAACTTACCCCACCACTTGATGTGCTGTTAAAGCGACGGGGTTTCAGAATTTATAGAAAAGAACCTTCAGAAGACCTGCTCCTGCCACAAAAGGAATTCGTAGATAGCTTTTACGAGATGCTGAAAAAATATTCCTTTCGCCTGTTTCTGAGGGATGTTATCAAGCACCAGAGATTCTTCAGACTCGAGAATGTTACTCGATATGCAACCTCAGAGGTTACAAAAGACTATCTTGAATATTTGAGAAAAATAGGTCTTGTCGAAAAATTATCTGATGGCTTCAGACTTTCACTCGGACCAATAAAGAGTTTTGGTGAAACACTTGAATGGTTTGCATCAGAGATATTTAAAGTGGAGTTTGCTGCAGAGGCTATATGGGGTATAAGATTTAAGCGGCCGAGGGTGGGTGGTGACTATGACCTTGTTGCAAAAGTAGACGGGGCAATATTGTATATGGAGATAAAATCCTCTCCCCCGAAACAGATATATCAGAAAGAGATATCTGCTTTTTTCGACAGGGTCTCTGACCTCTCCCCCGAGATAAGCATCTTTTTTGTAGATACAGAGCTCAGGATGAAAGACAAGATTGTGCCGATGTTTGATGAAGAGTTAAAGAAGAGGCAAATTAATCCTCCAAAGGTGATAAGGATAGAAAAAGAACTCTTTCAGATATTGGACAGGACATTTATAATAAATGCTAAGGATAGCGTAGCAGCAAATATCGAGAAGGTATTAAGCTGGTATTTCAGGAGGAACCAGTGAGTTCAACAGAAATAAGTATATGTGTAGTATGTGCATGGAGGGCAACCTGCCAGAAGAAGTTTTCAATTAAGGCAGGTCAGCGCTGTCCAGAATTTGTGAGGGATATCACGATAAGAGAAGAACCAGCAGAAGAAGAAAAGACAGAAAAAAAGGAAAAAGGCAAGGGGTAGGAGATCTTCGATAAAATTCACAATCTGTATCCTTTGGGGATAACCATCCTGATTCTACTGTTCTTTTATATCTGTTTGGTGTTTTAGCTTAGTCTCCATTAAGAAGTGTATCCTCTGGATACAATTCCGATTGGGAAGACTCAAACTGTAAAGTATTCCAACATTTCACTGTCGGAATACTTTACAAAAGTGACCCTTCTGAAAAGTATCACAAAAAATCCTTAAAAATCAGCTAGTTAAATAACTTGACCGCTAATTGCTAAATTATAATTCCAATTTAAAGGGGGATAAACTGTAAAATTATCCGACAGTCAGTTAGATATTCTCTCACTCTTCATTCCTGAGCAAAGGATGGCACAATTTTTGATACAAGGCTTCCCGAACTCGGTAGCGGCATAGGAAAGGCCATTAAAAATCTCAAGGAGGGAATCAGTGGGCATGTTGATGAAATAGAGGGCAAAGATTCTGGGCACTGACATCCAAAAGTCGAGTATTACTGTAAGATGATTGTGGCTAAAAAGGTGGATTAGGGGACTACCTTGGCTCGCTACCAATAAGAAGATTGGTTCTTGAGGGCTCCACCCTCAGATGGTAACCGATGGCAGCCGCTTCTATATGAGCTGGGACAACAGCGACATACTCTTCAATGAGACAGCCCCATCAGAAGTCCCCCCGTTTTCACCTGCTGACCCTTTTCCTGCAGATAGAGCGACTCAGGTAGGCCTGACCCCACTCTTAGCTGGCGGGGAGGTGATACCAATCTGGATGGTAACACTTACCTATGATGTCTACTTTGGTACCTCCTCGCCACCATCCCTCCTTTCTATTCCGCTAACGATTACTTAAACTGGCTGATTCGCTTGCAAGAGATAGCTGGGGAGGAACTTAATACCATGTTTATCTTACGGCCTATGTTTTGGGTCGGTAGACAGACGCCCTGCTGAAATGCCAATATAAACGGGGGTTCGCAAGGATACCGCAAATTCAGTGTGTGCCTACACTAAATAAAGCTACTTAGTTTCCAGAAGATATAC
>JBFMAM010000228.1:0-3573 GCA_040755805.1 Nitrospirota bacterium | reverse complement strand
CAAGAGAAACAGGGGCAAAACTCCTAATGCTTCACGGTGCTCATAACCTTACAAAAGAGGAGATGGATCAAGGGATAACATTCATATCCATAATGGAGCAGAATCTCAGAAACCTTAAGATTGGACTTCAATGTCAGTAGATATTATTTCGGTTGATAAACTTAGCTTTAGATACAACTCCTTAGAGGTCTTGAGCGACATCTCATTTAGTGTAAATGCTGGAGATTACATTGGACTTGTAGGTCCTAATGGCTCTGGTAAGACCACGCTGATCAGGGCTATCCTTGGGCTTATTAAACCAGAAGACGGTAATATCTCTCTGTTCGGAGGCAGTCCCTCTGATTTTAAAGATTGGTACAGAGTAGGTTACCTACCACAGAAACTGACCTTTTTTAATCCCTATTTTCCGGCCACTGTTAAAGAGATTGTTTCCTCAGGGCTCTTCTCAAAAAAGAGATTTCCCAGACGTATTAAAAAATCTGATGAAATAAGCATAAACAGGGCATTGGGATTGATGGATATATTGGACATCAAGAATAAATTGATTGGTGAGCTTTCTGGAGGGCAGCAACAGAGAGTTCTCGTTGCAAGGGCGATAGTAAATGAGCCGGAGCTGTTAATCTTAGATGAGCCGACAATGGCGCTTGATCCCGAAATGAGGGAAAAATTTTTTAATACTTTAAAGGAACTAAATCAAAGCAAAAATGTGACAATTATCCTTGTTACCCATGACATCGGAAGCATTGGTAAATATGCATCCAAAATTCTATACCTTGATAAAAGAATTATCTTTTACGGAAGTTTTGAAGACTTCTGCTCATCTAAGGATATGACGAGCTACTTCGGTGAATTCACTCAGCACGTTATATGCCATAGGCATGATTAAACTAATAAAGCAATTAACCACAGAGGACGCAGAGGGAAAGAGCATAGAGCTATTAGCAATGCATACGTTAAACGGTTAAGGCAACGAAGCTCGTTTTGGTTACGTACAACGGTAACGTGAAAAAGCCGAACAACGTAATCGCTGGACGAAACGGGCATCGTTACCGTAGCCGTCTCTGTGCTCTTCACTCTTTGCCCTTTGCTCATAGCTCTGTGATCTTTGTGGTTTTTAAAATGCATTCTTAGAACTGGAGAGAGTTTTTAAAAATGGGAATTACTGATTTTTTAAGTTACGAATTTATCCGGCAGGCCTTAATAGCCGGCTCATTCATTGCTTTATTATGCTCGATATTAGGCGTAATGCTTGTATTAAGGCGTCTTTCTCTGATTGGGGACGGACTTGCACATGTTACCTTTGGAAGCGTCGCTATAGGACTGCTTTTAAAACACCATCCCCTTTACATCTCCATCCCGATTGTAATGTTGAGCTCCTTAGGGATTCTGAAATTGACAGAAAAGGCTCGATTATATGGCGATGCAGCCATCGGCATTGTATCTTCCCTGGGCATTGCAGGTGGCATACTTATAGCAAGCGTTGCCGGCGGTTTTAATGTTGACCTCCTAAGCTTTCTCTTCGGGAATATCCTGGCTATCAGCAAGGCAGAGGTTTTCGTCTCAATAGCTCTATCTATTGTGGTACTTTTAATCATCTCCTTTTTTTATAACGAGCATTTTTCCATAACCTTTGATGAAGAATTTGCAAAGGTGTCAGGAATAAAAACAAAAAAGATAAATTCGATACTCGTCCTTCTCACAGGGTTAACAGTTGTTCTAACTATGAGGGTTGTTGGGATAATGCTAACCTCCGCCCTTCTGATATTACCGGCCGTGACAGCACTCCAGATAGCAAGGAGCTTTAAGAATACTATGGCGATTTCATCTATTGTTGCAATATTATCAGTGATTATGGGTATATATATATCCTTTATCATAAACCTGCCAACGGGTGCGACTATAGTCATGATAAATTTCATATTCTTTTTAACTGCATTTTTATACAAAAACAGTAATGTCCGCTAAAAAGTTTCGTAATGTTTTAATTCGTCATTCCCGCGCAGGCAGGAATGACATCAAAGACTTATTAAACATAGCCAATAAAAGTTATGTATTATCAAGGCTCTTATAAAGTTTATCGGACACTAATAATACAAAAATGCTTTCTAAAAATGAGGCTCTTGCAAAAGCATACAAATTCCTTGACTTTATTTTTAATTTGCTATATAAAATATGCCAAGATTAAATCTGATATTAGTGAAACTAGGAGGGGAACAAAATGGATGACTTGAACAGGTATAATGAGATGAAAAAGCATATAAGTTCTGCAGGAACCTTTTTTGATGTGTTAAGTGTCATATCGAATCATGGCTTATTTGGGGAGATAAAAAGCAGTTCAATGAGTTATCTTTTAACAGAGATGGTTGAAAGATTAGAGGCGATAAAGAAGCTGTATGAAGAAACATATGAAAGATTACAAGATCTAAAAAGATTAGCAGGGGTAGCGGATTAAACAGAACTGCAAATGAGTGAGTGATAATTCGGCTCAACTAATAAATCCTCGAATCAGTAATGTCCGCTAAAAAGTTTCGTAATGTTTTAATTCGTCATTCCCGCGCAGGTGGGAATCCAGTCTTTCGACAAGCTCAGGATGCATGGTGAGACTTCGGCGTGAGCTCAGTCGAACGCCTGTCGGACCATAGATTCCTGCTGGAGTTTATCCCGTACTTGATACGGGGCAGGAATGACATCAAAGACTTATTAAACATAGTCAATAAAAGTTACGTATTATCAAGGCTCTTATAAAGTTTATCGGACACTAATGTCCTCAAATATAAAAAGGGACAGTTCTATCTTTAGAGAGCTTTTCACGAACTTTCCTGAGCATTGAGATTGCCTGGGCTAAGGCTTCTTGAGATGACAGAAGCAGAAGAGATCCAATGAGGCGATGAAAACCCATCTAATACCAAGATTCAAATATTGACTTTCGACGTTGGTATTATTTAATACTTGATATGTTAGAATTGACTCCTTTGATGAAACAATACCTCGGTATCAAAGAGAAATACAGAGACGCTATCGTCCTCTTCAGGCTCGGAGATTTTTACGAAATGTTTGGAGAGGATGCAGAAAAGGCATCAAAGATCCTCCAGATTGCACTCACAACGAGGGATAAATCAAAGGAAGAGCCGATGCCGATGTGTGGTATCCCTTACTTTGCATCTGAATCTTACATATCAAAGCTGATCAAGGCTGGATATAAGGTTGCGATATGTGAACAGGTAGAAGACCCGAAAGAGGCAAAGGGCATCGTCCGGAGGGATGTTGTAAGGGTAATTACACCTGGAACACATGTGCCTGAAAACCCAAAGGAAAATGCCTATATCATAAGCCTATTTCCTTCTGGAGCTAAACACGGCATGGCTGTAGCAGATATCTCTACAGGAGAGTTTATCGTTTATGAGACAAAAGAAAATATTGAGGATGAAATGTACAGGTTCGAACCGCGAGAAATCCTGCTTCCACAGAGCATGAAGGACAACATCCACTATAAAGAGGCACTTAATAACTTCTATACATCTTATTATGAAGATTGGTATTTTGATTACCCAGAGGCATATAAGGCTCTGTTAA
>JBFMAM010000227.1:0-3609 GCA_040755805.1 Nitrospirota bacterium | reverse complement strand
GAGTATATAAAAACTCCTTCGGTTAAAAATATATCACCAAAGGCTGCTTATATCCCTCCAGCGAATCATCCGTGGAGAAAAAATATTGCGAATGAGATTAAGCTAAAACAAATTAGGAAAAGCAGGGGCGAAAGAAAGGCTGAAAAAGAGATCAAAAAAATATTCGGAGGACTTATTACTTTTGTTCATTGAAGATGCAAAATGTGACATATTGACTTAGTAATAACACAAAAATTTTTATGGATTTATACTTAACGAAACATTTGTGCCTCAAAAGGACATAAGTGATAACGAAAATAGGCGAGACGCCTGACCTATTTATGTAACAAAATCAATAACTTATCATTAAGGGAGACTATTTATGAGGGTTCTGGCATTTATATGTTATACCATTTTATTCAGTATGTTCCCAGTCAATGCACCATCAGATCTAATCGTCCATGACATGATTGTATCTAAAGGCAAGGAGGTTATGCTCAGGGTCGAGACAAAGGGAAAGCTCTTCGGCAAAGGTGGTGAGATTGTAGAGTTCTTCGTTGATGGGAAGTCAATCGGAAAGAGTCTTTCAGGTGGCGATGGTTTTGCATTCAGACACTTCGCTCCCCTAAAGACTGGCTTGCATCGAATAACCGCAAGGTCCGATAGGGATGAGGGTAATGGATTGCTTCTTGTCTTAAAGAAGGGGTCGAGGATTATCTTTGTTGATGTAGAGGGCAGCCTATTAGAGAGATTTTCAATGAAGCCGAGGCACAGAAGCCAGAAGGCGATAAAGGAGATCCGCAAGAGATTTCCGGTCGTCTTTCTCCAGACAGGTCTTCTCGGTATAAAAGCCATCAAGGCATGGCTGAAAAAGAATGAATTCATAGAGTTACCTTTGGTTTCGTGGAGACAGGGGGCAATATTTGATGAGATAAGCGAAAAAGGATTTAAGATTAAGGCAATAATTGGAAGTCCAGATGTAATCAAGTCTGCAAAGGAATATAAACCCATGGCCTTCAGTTTCGAGGAGGCAGAGGATGCAGTGGAGGTGAAGGACTGGGAGGAGATTAGTAATAAGCTAAGATGAAAGCGTCATTCCCGCGAAAGCGGGAATCCAGACGCCGTCCCTGCGAAAGCAAGGAAATATAAAAGATAGATTCCTGTTTACACAGGAATCGACATGAGCCTTTGGCTCACAAAGAAACATGAAAGTACCATTCTCTCCCCCTTTGGAAAAGGGGGATGAAGGGGGATTTTAAGAAAAAATGTTTTCATGTATTACTCATAAAATCTCCCCTAACCCCTCTTTGCCAAAGAGGGTATTTTCGGGTCAATGACTTAAGTATGTAACTTTGATCGTTTCGTTTGTTATAATTAAATATGCTCAGGAGATATAATTCATTCGGCTCGTATATAAAAAAGCGATTTGGCATCACTGTATATAAGGTAAATGTAGATGCAGGCTTCACATGCCCTAATCGGGATGGAACAATCAGTACATTGGGATGTATCTATTGTAACAATGATAGTTTCAGGCCGAACTCATGTAAGCCTACCCTTTCTATACGAGAACAGATCAGTAATGGTACCGCCCATATTAAAAAAAGATACAAAGCTGAGAAGTTCCTTGTTTACTTTCAGCCATATACAAACACCTATGCCCCTGTTGATGAGTTAGAGCGTCTTTATAGGGAGGCCCTGTCTGAGCCCTCTGTTATAGGGCTTGCAATCGGTACAAGGCCTGATACTGTGGATGAAGAAAAGATTGCACTGCTCGAGGCCATTGCAGAGAGATACTTTATCCTGATTGAGTATGGCATACAGTCAATCTACGACAGGACTCTTGAGTTCATAAACCGCGGCCACGACTATAATACATTTCTTAAGGCACTTGACATGACAAAGAATAGAGGTATATTTATTGGCGCACATGTTATAGTTGGCTTCCCAACAGAGACGAAAGAAGAGATGCTTTTAATGGCTGATGAGGTCTCACATATCCCGATTGATTTTCTCAAGATTCATCAGCTCCAGGTAATAAAAGACACGCCCCTCGAGATTATTTACAGGGAGAATCCATTTAATATATTTGATTATGAAGAATATCTTGAATTTATTGCTGAATTTATCGAAAGGCTTTCTCCCCGGATAGTATTGCAGAGGCTCTTTGCTACAGCGCCTGATAATATCCTGATAGCACCGCGGTGGAGGAAGAGCAGACAGGAGATTTTAAGAGATATAGAAAAAAGGCTTGAATCCAAAGACATCTTCCAGGGCAAAAATATGAAAGTTTATGCCCGAATCTAAATTGCTGGTTTTAACTGTTTACTGTTCACTGTTTACTGTTACTGTGCCCCCTTAGCTCAGTAGGATAGAGCACAGGTTTCCTAAACCTGGTGTCGCAGGTTCGACTCCTGCAGGGGGCACCACCTTTTTAGACAATATAATTAATGACTTACGGTACTTATCCACTGTTCCTTTTCCTCCTCAAAATTGCCTAATTTTTGTGCAATTGTAACCATTTTGTAACCATTTGTAACTATCTTAAGTCTGTCTTTGGTGTTCTGGTGCATCATGGATATCTTTTCAGATGCCTTTCTTAAATCTGCCTCATTCACAATGTTGTAACGGTCAAAGATAGCCCTTGTCTTATGTCCTGAAATCTTCATAGCTACCTTCTCAGGGATTCCAGCCCTTACCATGTTCCTTACCGCTGTCCTTCTGAGATCATGGAATAGACGACCTTCGAGACCTACTTTTTTACAGGCTCTATCCCATGCTTTCCTGAAACTTTTAATCCGCTGCCCTTCTCTGAAGAACACATAAGGGCATTGAGGATATTCTTTATCCTTGATAGCTTTCTGTTTTAGGATCGCTTCGTATAGCTCACCTGTAAGGTAGATAATCCTTGCCTCATCATTCTTAGTGGTTATAGCATCAAGGGTTATCTTCCCTTCAATAAGGTTTACCTTAGGCCATTCAAGGGATAGGATTTCCTCTTTTCTCATCCCGGTGTAATACCCCATAGTAAAAACAGGGTTCAGATAATCGGGTAGGGCGCTCTTAAGTCTCAGGTACTCATCATGCTCAAAGTATCCAGTTCTAACATTGTTTTCCTTGAGCATAGGAATATAAGGGATATGGATAACTTTAGGTGGTGTGAGTTTAATTCCTAAAGAGAACATGCGCTTTAAGGCTGTAAGCTCCCTGTTTATAGTTCCGTTTTCTGCACCTTCTTCCTGTCTTTTAACTATATATCGCTGTATCAGGTCTGTAGTAATGTTAGTGGCTCTTATTCCTGAGAAGCAAGTATTTAGATGCTTAAGGCTATCTTCTACCCTCTCCAGAGACTTCCTGCCATTTACCTTGTAATCGTTAATCAGATCTTGTGCAAGTTCATCAAAAAGTATTTTCTCGACCCTGAGACCAGGGAATTTACCCTCTACTATCTGCCCTTCCCTTAACTTGAGCTTTCTCTTAGCTTCTGCCTCATTCTTGGTATGAGTGCTTTCAAAATAGGGCCTGCCATTTCGGTAATACTTAATCCAGAAGATATGGCCACGCTTATAGATTGTTCCCATTTACCTTTTCACCTCCTTTTTCTTTTTCGTTCCCTTTGCCTTAAGTTCA
>JBFMAM010000226.1:1750-3611 GCA_040755805.1 Nitrospirota bacterium | reverse complement strand
ACTAATTTTATTCTCCTTTTTAAGGTTTCAAAAGAGTCTTCTTCCTGAGTTTCGAACACTTACAAACTTTTCTATGTTTTTGTTTTATTTGTTTAAGGCTCTCCAAAATTATTCTGCCCACATTAGTAGCTTCCTGATAAAAGACTCTTTTTAACTCATTATGACTCCAATCAGGCCCCATTCCTTCGGCTCGATTGACAACAAGATAAAGACCGGCATAACAGGCTCCTATCTCTCTGGCCAGATATACCTCAGGGCAAAGACTTTGACCAATCACATCACCGCCCATAGACTCGATCATTCTTACCTCAGCCTTACTTTCAAAATGTCTGCCATCGGTCACCACATATACCCCACGGCTTACCTGTCTATCAGAAAACAGGCTGACGGTTGTTTTAATTAACAGTTCTGTAAGTTCCGGACAGATTGGATTACGCATAATGAGTAGATAACTGTCAGAAAGGCAAACATCTTTTCTCAAGGAAAGATCGATATAGTCATTCGGAATTATAAAGTGGCGGAGTTTTAAATCCCTCTTGATTGTCCCCACGCCTCCTTCAGCAAGAATGGTCTTAACGCCAGCCTGCCTTAAAACCCAGAAAAGCTGTCGAGATGCATCAGCTCGACTAACACCGGCTCGCCAGCCATGCATTCTAACCGTAAGGACCGGCTCACCATCGATCTCAACCAATTTAAACTCAGGACCTTCACCAAAAGGAGTTGGAAAAACCTTCCTTTCTAATACCTCTATTCCTGAGAGATTAAGGTCCTCCGGAAAATTGATCGAAAAGGTGCTTGACCCGCCAATAAATGCAAGTTTGGTTTTTGGAATTTCTTTTCTACTGGACATTGAATTTGTCCTTCCCATTTTCTTTTAACTGCATAAGTTGCTAAGGAGTTCATAAGTAATACACATTCATGTCATTCCCGCTTGCCGGGAATCCTTCTTTTACGGTAATTATGAGGCATTCTCACAGAAAGATTCCGGACAAGCCGGAATGACAACTAAACAAAAAAGTGACATTACTTATGGTCTTCTTAGTAATTAAAGTTGCATGTATTCAAATAAGCTATTCTCGATAAGAATAAGATTTAACGCAGGCTAAAGCCTGCGGCTACATCGGATTTATAAATCTTCAGTATATTAAATTCTGTATCCCTCTGAGCGGGAATCTTTCCAGCCTTTCTTATCAGGTCAACCATCTCTTCAACAGTCATTCTGTGGGACACCCCTGCAGCTCGAACAACATTCTCCTCAATCATGATACTACCCAGATCATTTGCTCCAAACGAGAGGCAGATCTGTCCAATATCCTTTCCCTGCGTAACCCATGAGCCCTGGATATTCGAGAAATTATCAAGAAATAGACGGCTTACAGATAAGGTTCTAAGATATTCAATTGATGAAACCGATTTACCCCCTAAAGCAGTATTACCCGGGTGAAATGTCCAGGGGATAAACGAGATGAAGCCTCCTGATCGATCCTGAAGGTCTCGCAACCTTTGAAGATGAATTATTCTCTCTTCAATAGTTTCAATCGTGCCAATCATCATAGTTGCTGTTGTCTTAAGCCCCAGTTTATGAGCCTCTTCCATAACCTCCAGCCACTTTAAGGAGGATATCTTCCGTGGGCTTATCCTTTGTCTTACCCGATCAACCAATATCTCTGCCCCTCCTCCAGGAAGAGAATCAAGCCCTGCTTTCATAAGCTCTCTCAAGGCCTCTGAAATAGATATCCCTGCTGATTCCGCAATATAAACAATCTCAGGAGGCGACAGGCTGTGAATCCTTATATTGAATTTTCTTTTTATCTCCGCAAACATCTCTGTGTAATAATCAATTTTCAGATCAGGGTTAATT
>JBFMAM010000226.1:0-1740 GCA_040755805.1 Nitrospirota bacterium | reverse complement strand
CCTCCCTGAAGCATCACCTGGGTACCAGAAAGTTCAATTGTCTCGGCAATCTTCTCCTCAATCTCTTCCTGGCTTAAAACATAGGCTTCTGGATGACCCTTGGGTCTATAGAAGGCACAAAAGTAACACTGATTTTGACAGATATTTGTGTAATTGATATTGCGATCTATTAGAAAAGTCGCTATTCCTTCTGGATGCTTTTTGCGACAAATATCATCTGCTACTTCAGCAAGTTCTAATAAATCAGCCCCACCTAAAAGAAAGACAGCTTCCTCAAAGCTTATTCGCTTTCCTTCTAAAATATCATTTAGAATCTCTTGTGTCTTCAAGTCCTTACACCTGAATTAAAATGCATGAATTCCAGTTCGGGAATTATCTCAAGCTCTCCTATTTCTGCTGCCAATTGATAGAAATAAAGAAGGCCTTCCTGATAATCCTGTCCAAAATCAAACCTAAGGGTTTCGAAATACTCCTTGAGAAAAAAGAAACTAAATGGCTCCCATCGGGCAGCATGCGCAGCGATCTCTGCCAAATGTTCCCGTGAGTAAGCCATCGATTTTCTAAAGATTTCAAATACATACTCGCTTAATTCGCCTTGTGTCTCGGCAAATCTGCGGTTAACTGCCCAGACTGCGTAAACCATCTTCTTACTGGTTAATTTTTTCCACTCAGTCCCCAGATCGTATAAATAAAAATCTCTGGCATCCACATAGTATCTTAAGGCAATATCACCAATAAGTAGAGATGCATCAGCCTCTCCAAACATCCTGTTCAAATCAGGCGGACAGGTAAAATACTCCGGCTCAACCCTATATCCACGCCTGAGAATTATCTTCAACAACACCTGTGATGTAGCAGAGGTATTAGTAAGAGCAACCTTTCTCCCGGACAGCTCTTTTATGGGAAAACGACTTAGCAACAGAATGCTTTTTGCTTTGCCATCAGAGCTTACGGTAAAATCGGGAAAGAGAACCATGTTTCTATGGTGACGGGCATATTCGATCGATGAGATAGGTGATATATCAAGTTCTCCGTTTATCAGAAGGTTATTAAGCTCTGTTGGGGTTCCTTTTATAAGTTCAATGTCTAACAGTGCATAGCTTTGGACTATTCCATAATAAAGAGGAAGGCAATTAAGGAACTGGATGTGTCCGACCTTAGGTCTCAATTAATACACCTTGCCCTTCGTTCTTATATATCTTGATTACGTTATATAGCGTATCTCTTTCAACAGGTACCCTACCAGTCTCAAGGACCAGGTTCAATAATTCTTCCCTGGAAATCGATTGATCAGTCTCTGCACCTGCTGCATGGGTTATCTTTTCTTCGACAACTGTCCCATCTAGATCATCAACACCAAACAGAAGGGAAAGCTGAGCAACCTTTAAACCGAGCATTATCCAGAAAGCCTTGATATGAAGAAAATTATCGAGAACCAGCCTGGAGATTGCAAACATCTTCAGGTTCTCAAAGGCGGCAGGTTTTTTAAAATCCTTGAGCTGTGTGTTCTGAGGATGGAAAGGGAGAGAAATAAAGGACTGAAATCCACCTGTCTCATCCTGAAGCGCCCTCAAAGCCAACAGGTGATCAATTCGCTCCTCAAATGTCTCAATATGCCCGTAAAGCATCGTGGCATTAGATTTAATGCCCAGATTGTGAGCAACCCTCATTATCTCTAACCATTCCTCAGCAGTTGCCTTTTTAGGACAGACTGCCTCTCTTATACGTTGGTTTAATATC
>JBFMAM010000225.1:0-3616 GCA_040755805.1 Nitrospirota bacterium | reverse complement strand
AGTGCTGAGGCTGTTTCGACGAGTGCCGAGGCAGTTGCAAAGAAGGCAGAAGCGACTGCAGAGAGGGCCGAGGCTGTAGCAAAGATTGCCAAGGCTCTTTCAGCAAATGCCGAGGCTGCTGCAGAGGAGGCAGAAGCGGCTGCAGGCAGGGCTGAGGCTGCACTTGGAAAGGCAGAAAAGGCTTCAAAGAAGGCACAAAAAACATTTAAATTACAGTAAACCCCGCACCCCACTTTCGCGGGGTGCAAGGACTGCGCGGGTTTTATTAATACCCTAAATCAAGTAGTAAGAAGCATAGCCATGTCCATCTAATTAAGAGCATCACGCTAAAGAACCTACTTCAATTAGGTACATATACTCCAATTTGTGAGCTTGACTGTTATACTTTAGTTATGGCAGGCAGGAAGATTGAAGTAGTTTCATACTCAGGTTATAAAGGTGAGGAATATCCGAGATCATTTGTTATTGATGGCAAGAAAATAGAAGTAATCGAGATTATGAGAATGTGGATCGAAGAAGGGTTATTCATCCCATCTCTTCAATTATCGCTGCAGTTAACAGGGGAAACATTATCTCGTGGTGTCCCGTCAGGGCATAAGCAGCACCCTTCTTCATGGTAGGTCTCCTGAGAACATTCTCTCTCGGTCTGTAATGCTGGATAAAGTCCATATTTACCGTTGTTATAGTCTCAACAGTGTTGCCGAGATTCCTCGCTACTGTGAGTGCCTTTAAAAAGACCTCTGGCATGATAACAGCGGAGCCGAAATTGATGTATACACCACCTTCAAGGTCAGAAACTACTGAGGTAAACAGCCTGAAATCCCTGAGACTTCCTTCCCCTATAGACGGGCCGTTAGCATCAGGGTGCATATGGATAATATCTGTTCCAACAGCAATGTGCACAGTCGCAGGGATATCAAGCTCATAGGCAGAGGCAAAAATACTTTTTCCCTTGAACCTGAATCTGCCCCTATGTATCAGCTCACCAACAGACCTTCCTATACCATATCCCTTTTTTACACCCTCTTTTATAGCCCTGTTAAGATACCTTCCGGTCTGTTGTGCCATACCAAAGGTTCCTTCGCATAATTCTTTTTCAACGTCTTCAGAAGTATGGCCTATAAAAGAAAGCTCAAAGTCATGGATAATGCATGCACCATTTGTTGCAATAGCAGTGATGATGCCATTTTTCATAAGGTCAATAATCACGGGTGAAAGACCCACCTTTATTGGATGGGCTCCCATACCTAGGATTACTGGCCTGCTATCCTGTCGTGCCTTCACAATAGCCTTAACAACGGCCCTGAAGTCATTTGCAGCGAGGATATCAGGAAGTTTATCTATAAAGATCTTAAATGTATCTCCCTTTGCAGGTGGGATTGCAAAGGCATCAAGTGAAACCTTACTTTTCCTCTTAGCTAAAGAATAGGTTTTAACTGATTTCAACGATACTGGTCTATATTTTTTCATTGAATAAATTTTAACACTCTTACTCTTCCAGGAGTTTTTTCAACTCATCACCTTCAATAACCTCTTTTTCAAGAACTATGGAGGCGATCTTTTTAATTTTTTCGAATCTTTCTGTGAGGATAGATTTAGCCCTTTCGTATGCCTCTACCACTATCTCTTTTACATCCTCGTCGATCTTCCTGGCTGTTTCTTCGCTGTAGTCTTTTGGTGGGCTCCATGGGACTTCGAGGAAAAGGGGGCGACCTCTGTCAAATGATAGGGGGCCGAGTTTTTCGCTCATTCCATAGGCCCTTACCATACTTATAGCCATCTCTGTAGCCTTTTCGAGGTCGTTTTTAGCTCCTGTCGAGACCTCTCCGAAAATAACTTCTTCTGCAGCTCTACCGCCTAGCATAACGGCTATACGATCAAGGAGCTCTGACTTTGTAAGGAGGTATCTTTCCTCGGTAGGGAGTTGAATTGTATAACCGAGGGCGGCTATGCCTCGAGGGATAATCGAGACCTTTCTTATCTTGTCTGCATGGGGTAGAACGCTCGCCACTATGGCGTGGCCACATTCGTGGTAGGCCACGATTTCCCTTTCCCTTTTATTTATTACCCTGCTTTTCTTTTCGAGTCCTGCTATGGTTCTTTCTATGGCCTCTTCGAAGTCGGCCATCTCTATGAACTCCTTATTCTTTCTTGCTGCAAGGAGGGCTGCCTCATTAACGATATTAGCAATGTCTGCACCAACCATTCCCGGAGTCATTGATGCAAGTACTTTAAGCTCGACAGCGAGTGCGAGTTTAACCTTAGCTGTGTGAACTCGGAAGATATCTTCTCTGCCTTTAAGGTCTGGCCTGTCAACAAGTATGTGCCTGTCAAACCTGCCAGGACGAAGTAAGGCAGGATCGAGGATTTCTGGTCGGTTTGTAGCGGCCATTATGATTACACCCTTTTTTGTATCAAAGCCATCCATCTCTGAAAGGAGCTGCGTAAGGGTCTGCTCCCTTTCATCCACACCTGATACGGGGCTTAAACCACGGGCCTTCCCGAGGGCATCTATCTCGTCTATGAAGATGATACAGGGGGCGAGCTTTTCTGCCTGGCTGAAAAGGTCCCTCACCCTTGCAGCGCCGACTCCGACAAACATCTCAACGAAGGCAGAACCACTAAGGCTTAAAAAAGACACCTTTGCCTCACCAGCGACTGCCCTGGCAAGCAAGGTCTTACCAGTGCCTGGCGGCCCAACAAGGAGTATCCCTTTTGGAATCTTTCCACCAAGACTCTGAAACTTCAGAGGAGTTTTAAGGAAGGCTATGACCTCTTTGAGCTCCTCTTTTGCCTCATCAACTCCTGCCACATCTCCGAAGGTTACTTTTGTTTCACCTTCCACATATACCTTTGCCTTACTCTTGCCTACTGCCATGAGGCCCTCACCAGGGGCTCCCATCCTTTTAAGGAGATAGCCCCAGATGGCAACAAATATGAATATTGGTATTATCCATGAAAGCAGGGTTTTAAACCATATAACCTCCTGTTTTGCAGCGTAGCGGATACCTCTTTCACTTAGCCCCCTTACAAGGTCAGGGTCTTCTATCCTTACGACAAAGAAGACCTTTGCTGCTTTAAGACTCTTTATTCTTTTTTCATCCTTTTCACTGCGGAGGTTCAATAGGCGATCATGGGCACCTTCAAGGAGTTTCCCCTCTATCCTTTCCTTTGTGATCATAAGGTCGTTAACGAGGCCTTCTTTAAGGAGTACTCTAAATTCGCTGTAGCTGATGGTCTCAAGTTTGCGGGTAAGGATGTATTGGTCGATGAGAATTATCAGTGCAAGGGCAATGAGGAAATATATAAGACTGAAGCGAATCCTTTTTTCCATATCTTCAGGACGCAGGTCTCAGATTTTTTAGTAGGGAAGGTTTCATAATAGCCACTGACATCATAATTCATGTCATTTTAAATTAAATGCAGTAGTATTTCAACCGCTTTACCCCCTTAGAAAATTTTTCTAACGGGGCAAGCCTGAGCTTTCTAACAGGGTTTAAGGTCCTTTTATTGATCCCTCTAACTACTGGTTTTTGGCCATGGAAGCCGAATCCTGAATAAAGATAAGGTTGGTGCATAGTGGAAAGTTGATTTTATAACTATTTTATGGTATTAA
>JBFMAM010000224.1:0-3634 GCA_040755805.1 Nitrospirota bacterium | reverse complement strand
AAATTTAACATCTTCGTTATCGCACTCGTAAGTGTCGTCTTGCCGTGGTCTATATGACCTATCGTCCCTACATTTGCATGTGGCTTTACCCTCTCAAATTTAGCCTTTGCCATATAACCTCCTTTTTAGTCAATAGTCAATTGTCATTAGTCATTATTAGTATACCTTCAGTTTAACCAATGACCATTGACTAATGACCAATGACCGCCTTTTACAGAGCCCATGACCGGGATTGAACCGGTGACCTCATCCTTACCAAGGATGTGCTCTGCCAACTGAGCTACATGGGCAACTTCTTAACCGTTCAAACTGCTTGAACCGTTTAAACCGTTTAAACGGTTATTTGGAGCGGGAAACGGGATTCGAACCCGCGACCCTCGGCTTGGAAGGCCGACGCTCTACCACTGAGCTACTCCCGCACTCCAAAAAATTTAAAATTTTAAATTGCAAATTTTAAATTCATGATTTCGCTTTGCGAAATCATGGTGGAGAGGGGAGGATTCGAACCTCCGAAGGCTGTGCCGGCAGATTTACAGTCTGCTCCCTTTGGCCGCTCGGGAACCTCTCCCTGGAGCCACCGAAGGGAATCGAACCCCCGACCCGCTGATTACAAATCAGCTGCTCTGCCTGCTGAGCTACGGTGGCTTTATCGTTTTTACTACAGGGAAAAAGGCAAACCAATCCTTTTTATAAACTCACAATTTAACACAATTTATTATAATATGGTCAACTTTGAAAATTCAAGAATAACTTTAGTTATTTCTATTTTTCTTACTAAAATCAATTCTTACGAAGTCTTTGTCGTAAAATCTCAAAAGCTAATATTCCTGTAGCAACCGAAACATTTAGAGAGTTTATTTTACCTTGCATAGGAAGGCTGACCAGAATATCACAGTTTTCCCTTACCGTCTTCCTCAATCCCTCACCCTCAGAACCAATCACAAGGGCTAAAGGCACTTTAAGGTCTAAATCCCACGCTATCTTCTCTGCACCTGCCTCAGCACCAACCACTGTTATCCCCATTTCCTTCATCTCATAGATTGCATGCTTTATATTTGCCACCATAGAAACTGGCACATATTCCACAGCACCAGCAGAAGTCTTCGACACCTCAGAACTGACAGTAACGGACCTATGTGATTGAATAACTATCCCATGTACACCAGCAGCATCTGCTACCCTCAATATAGCTCCAAAATTTCTCGGATCTTCAATACAGTCAAGGATTATGAACAGTGGGGTTTCATCCCTTTTTGACGGGATTTTAAGTAACTCGTCGAGGTCAATATAACACTTCGGTGAAACCTTTGCCGCTACTCCCTGATGCCCTTTAGGAAAGGTAGTATCAAAAAAACTGGTGTCGGCTATCGTTATAGATATATTTCTCTTTTTTGCCTCTCTCTTAATCTCCCAGACCTTAGGAGAATCCTGTTTGCTGGAGGAAAGAAAAATACCTTTTATATCTCTACCTGCCCTTATTACCTCAAGCACAGGATTTAGGCCGTAAATCCACTCCTCAGCCGACCCTGACCTTCCAGTCTGTCCTGTCTTTTTTATCTTCAAGTATAATACCATTTTCTTCGAGTTCTTTCCTGATTATATCTGCAGTAGCCCAGTCTTTTCTCTGTCTTGCATCCTGCCTTTCTTTTATCAAATCGAGTATCTCTTTTTCAAAAAGCCCGATCTTCTTTGTTACCAGCAATGAGCGGTACCACTCATCAGGAGTTCTATCGAATATATTCAATATTTTCCCAGCCTCGGTGAGTAGTTCTTTTGTCTCTAATAAAAGCTCTCTAACTTTTGGGCCTGATGGTTTACTGTCCAGAAATCTATTTACATCTCTTATCAACTCAAAGATATGTCCGAGTGCAAGGGCAGTATTGAAATCATCATCCATTGCCTCTTCGAATCTCTCCTTGAATGAAAATACTGCTCTTTCAAATGTATCTTCTGCTTTCGAAGATTCCTTTTTTACCCCATCTTTTTCGAGGGACGTAGATACCATCGACGTCCCGAGGAAATCATTAATCCTGATAACCGTCGTATAGTACCTATCTATAGAGCTTTCCACCTCACGTAATTGCTCATCAGAAAATTCTATCGGACTCCTGTAATGGGTCGAGAGGAGGAAGAATCTGACCACTTCGGGGTCAAACTTATCGAGGATCTCCTTAATCGTAAAGAAATTACCGAGAGACTTTGACATCTTCTCTTTATCAATTGTAATAAATCCGTTATGAATCCAGTATCTTGCAAAGGGTTTCCCTGTAAATGCCTCTGACTGTGCAATCTCATTCTCATGATGGGGAAAGATTAAATCTACACCACCACCATGAATATCAAAGCTATCGCCGAGGTGTTTAATAGACATGGCACTGCATTCAATATGCCAGCCCGGTCTACCCGGACCCCAGGGACTCTCCCATGCTGGCTCATCTTTCTTTGACTTTTTCCACAAAGCAAAATCCATCGGATCTTTCTTACTCTCGTCCACTTCAACCCTTGCACCAGCCAACATCTCTTCCCTGTCCCTCTTTGACAACTTCCCATATTCAGGAAATTTGTCCACGGCAAAATAAACGTTGCCATCAACCTCATATGCATAGCCTCTATCAATTAATCCTTTGACGATATCTATTATCTCCCCAAGATGCTCTGTTGCCTTAGGTTCGACGTCAGCCCTTCCAACTCCAAGCCTGTCCATGTCCTTGTAGTACTCATCTGTATATTTTCTGGCAACTGCATCCCATATAATGCCTTCCTGCCTTGCCCTATTTATTATCTTGTCATCTACATCGGTGAAGTTCCTCACATATTTAACATCAAAACCCTTATATCCCATATATCTTCTTATGACATCAAATACAATAGCACTTCTTGCATGTCCTATATGACAGTAGTCATAAACCGTTACCCCGCATGCATATATTTTTACCTTGCCAGGGGTTAGAGGTACAAACTCCTCCTTCCTACCTGTTAGCGTGTTATAAATCCTCATCTTCCCTCCTATTTTCCCGATTCTCTCTAAAGCATCTATCCTTTTTATAATCTCATCTGCCTGAAACTCCAGGTCTTTTAGTTTTTCTATGACGGGGTCAGGGAAATAGTCCATAACCTCTATCAATCCTTCCTCGGTAGTCATTCTGATAATCTTTTTCTTAGTTATCCTCCCTGGGACTCCGACACATATCGAATCATCTGGAATGGATTTGAGTATAACGGAATTGGCTCCTATGATTACATTATTTCCTATAGTTATTGGGCCGAGTATCTTTGCTCCGGAACCTACAACAACATTATCTCCGAGTGTAGGATGTCGTTTCCCCCTTTCTTTCCCCGTACCTCCCAGTGTAACACCCTGATATAGCAGACAGTTCTCTCCTATCTCTGCCGTCTCTCCGATGACAACCCCCATCCCGTGATCTATAAAAAATCCAGGACCGATTTTTGCTGCTGGATGAATTTCAATGCCTGTAAGAAACCGCAGAATATGTGAAAAAAGTCTGGGTATCACAGGGATTCCGATATTCCATAGGAAGTGATTTATCCTGTGGAAAAAGATCGCATGAAAACCAGGATAGGCAAGGATAACCTCAAGTCTGTTTATAGCAGCAGGGTCTCTCTTAAAGACAGC
>JBFMAM010000223.1:0-3639 GCA_040755805.1 Nitrospirota bacterium | reverse complement strand
TCTGCCATTTACTTAACTGAACTTTAAGAGTTTGAGGTTTCTTATCAATATTAGAGATATGGGTTAATGAAATGATAGGAAACTCTTTAAGAGCATTTTTAAATTCCAAATATTTCATTTCCGTAAATTATAAAAAATGATTATTTATAGAAATATATGCTATTAGGTTTAATAAAACTTGTCAAGGAGTTTTGTGAACCCCACACCACAACTTTACAGTCGTGGCTTCGGGGTAGAACGACTTGCGACATATGGCCTGTTCCTCCCGCAAAGGAGGGGCTTCCCGTTGGTGCGGGGTGAAAGAGGAAATCAGGCTGGTATCTCTTGAAAAGCGCACTCGTGTCTATAAAAAAGGGCATTAGCTATCGCTTTTCCCTCTCCTCGATAACCCTTTTGGAAAGAGAAATGCCGATATTTGACAGGCTCTGCTGGATGTCTTTTAACGAAACATTGCTGCGCCCCTGTTTTTTCAAGTAGCGATGCATCTTTGTGCTGACATGAGCGGGGCCTGTAGCTTTTGCAATAGTTTTTGGCATGTTTCTTACCTCCTTGTACAGATTAGTTTATCAAGATGAAGATACAAAGGTCAAATTGATACATTAGCTTCTTTGCCATTTCATCTTTCTTTCTAAATATTCCCTCTGCATTTAACTATTATAATCCCCAATTCTCTCGGTGCAACGCTGTGGCTGATAAAGACCTTCAATGCCATAGACACCTATTTCACCAACAAAGAATATCCAGCCTGTTCGAAATGTTTATCATTGGTAAATGCTTTTTTGACATTAAACATCTGCATAACCTCAAAACTTGTGCAGTCAGTGATCCCCCAATCCTTATCCATCCTTTGCTGATAGAGTGCCCAAGCATTATTGTATATCTCATCGGTTATTTTGACTATTTCAACACTCGGAGACTTTTCAAGTTTGTCAATAAATTCAATTACTGCTTTTCTAAATTCTACCTTACTTAATGCGTTAATGGTTTCGACAACGACATAATTTGAAGTAATAAGCTTGAGACCTGGGTATTGTCAAGTCTTTTATGCAAATTCTCTTAAAGGGTCTATTCTCAATGGTTTCCATGGTTATTAATTACGCTGCAATCCTCTCCAGCTTTGATACCTTAATTGTTGCGAGAATCGCTCGTGCTTCTTTCGTCATATCCACTCCATACCATCTCAGTTCTTGTAACTGCCAATAAACCATCGCCAATGCCCGCTCTTCATCTTGAAACCTTCCAATGCCTTTAGTCCTTCTCTTTACCTCCCCGAAACTCCGCTCAACCACATTGGTTGTCCTGATTCGCTTCCAATGCCGGTAAGGATACTTATAATACGTCAGACATAATTCGATGTCTTCTGAGAGAATCTCTACCGCCGAGGGATACTTCTTCCCCCACCTGTCCTTAAATAGCTCTACTGCTTCCTTCGCATGTTCGTATGTCGATGCATAAAATATCTTCCGTAAAGATTCCTTGACCTTATCCTTGTCTTCTTTTAACACTTTATCCAATACATTCTCCGTCCGGTGCTTCGTGCACCGCTGTTTATCTGAACCGGGAAAAACTTCTGTGACCGCTTTGATGAGCCCAGGACATCCGTCTATTACTACCAATATCGGCTCTTGTAAACCCCTCTTAATCATGTCTTCTAAAAACCACTTCCATGCATTATGTGATTCCTGGCTGCCAAGAGATATACCCAGTGGCTCAAGGCTCCCATCCTCTAAAAATCCCCATGCGACCAGCACCGCTTCCTTCTCCCTCGTCCCTGCCCTCACTGCAAGCCTCGTCCCATCAAGAATTAAATATGCTACTTTGAGATTGGTTAAATCCCGCTTCTTCCATTGCTTGAATTCCTCTACTACCTTTTCTGTAATCCGTATTACGTTCTGATGACTCAACCCCCTCTTTCCTAAAAGCTTCGCTACCGACTTCTTTACCTTTCTTGTAGAGATGCCATTCATGTACAGTAACGGGATCACATCCTGGATTTCTTCCATACGGGTGACACGAGGGGGAAGAAGCTCTGAATGAAAGGGCCCTCCCACATCTCTTACCTTCGGCATTTCAAGCTCTATATCTCCACAGCCAATATTGACCATCCGAGGCTTTGACCCGCTCCTGCTGCCTTTCTGTCCATTCCGCCTCTCGTAATAATCCCTCCCTAAAAATGCCATCAGCTCCTCCTCCAAGGCGACCTGTATCATCATCCGCGCTCCCATCTTCGTCAGCTCTACTAATTTGTTCCTCTGCTGAAACCCTTCCATCTGTTTCTCAATGACTTTTTTCGACTTCTTTGATAAACTTCTCATGGGTATAATTCTCCTTTCTCCCTTTTAGGGATTTGTTTAAACCATTGAGAATTATACCCGAATTCGTATTTGCATAATTGATGTTACACTACCTTGACCTGTTTGTTAAGAAGATCTTCAAACGTCTTTAAAGAAATTTCATGGTAATTATCGCTTTTATTAATTGCAGCGATCCATGCAAAACTATCCACAAAAATAGCTTCTTTCACTTAGGCACTCCGTAGAGATAATGATCATGATGCTCTGCAAGGTCTTTAATCCCAGTTTCCACAGCAATATTTCTTAAACCAAAAAGTGGGTCTTTGCCTTTTTTAACCTTTTCTTTTTTCTTGCTTTCTTTCATTCCTGTCTTCAGGTAATGAATTATCTCAAGAAATTTTGGCATGTCCTCATCGGGAATATCCTGCAATTCTTTAATAATCTCATCCTTATATTTGGTTTGTGAATTCACGTTCATCTCCCTTCTTCATCTTTTGTCTAAAGTCTATGGTCTATAGTCTACAATTCCCCTTATTTTTCCCTTAGTATAACCCATAGTTTGTCTGAGAGTGCAGCACGATCTATCATCGTATAAGTTGCTTAAATTGGCAACGTCCCCTATTCACTACGTCCCCTATTCACTAAATATGAACCGATACTTTAATATCAATTATGACATCTTTATCTCTCCAATAACTCATAAACTCTCAAACCCATAAACTTCTAAATCTAACACCCAAAAACCAACAACTGATAAATCCACACTTCCCTTTAGCTTACAGCTTACATGCTCGATAGCTTGGTCGCTTGAAGCCACAATGCTATATTGCAAGACTTAACCCCATTACCACATTTTCCTCAGTCTAACTTTCACCCTTTTTCTTCAATCTTATAAACTCTAAGTTTCCTTCTTCATAGTCAATCACGATCTTAAAATGTCTTAAAACAGAAATGCCTAAAAGTCCAACCACATAACTTCTGGGTGGCAGATCGTGACATACAATAGGTACATCTGATACATATTCACCCAGAACATTTACATTCTTGACTTTTATTATAGGGGCAGTCTCGATACCACTTGCTGTTACTAGAGTAACTTTTTCTTTGGAATGCTCAGGCTCATATCCTAATGCTTCTGCTATCTCCCATGGAATCATCGTATATGTAGCACCTGTATCTAATGCCATCTTTACTATTCTTTTCGTTCCAGTTTGACCTTCTAAAGTAACGTTCAATACAATGACTGGTTGTTCTGGATCAAATTTCATCTTAGCCATAAAAAGCTACCGCATAACCTTTTTTGGGCATCTTACCTGAATATGTTATATATAAGTCCCCTTTCAAC
>JBFMAM010000222.1:0-3643 GCA_040755805.1 Nitrospirota bacterium | reverse complement strand
AAATAGCGATTAAAGAAGGTTTAACTGACCTTAAGAGAGACTTTTTACGGATAAAGGCTGACAGGGATGTAAGTGTCGGGTTACTTGTGAGTGTAATTGACGAGGTGAGGCTTTCAGGTGTTAAAAATTTTAGTATTGTGACAGAAAAGAGGTGATAGCTTAATACTCATCGAAAGATAAAAACTCATGTGATTTTTTATAAATCCTGAACACGAAGTTCAGGGGCTTAGTTTCTATAGCGGGGAATATGGCCATGAAGGCCCTACACCATGAAGGTGAGCTTTCATGGCTTTTTATTTTTGAAGGAGGTGAAAGTTTGGATGAGCTTGAAAAACTGAAGATGCTGCTTCATCACTGGATGGAGCATAACAATGAGCATGCCAAGAATTACAAGGATTGGGCAGAGAAGGTGTCATCCAGCGGTAATCCGGAATTATCCAAGATTCTATATGGGCTTTACGATGAGGCGAGTAAACTTAACAAGCTTTTTGAAGAAGCCATAAAAAAGATTGGTTGAATCTGAAGGGTTGAGTTAGAGGAACGGAATCAGAGCCACGAAGGCTTTATATCCCCTGAAGGGGTTAAAAAAATTTCAGGAGGTGTTTGATGAGAAAGGTTTTTAGGAGCTTTATAAGTAGTCTTTTAGGTTTATTAGTTGTTACCTCAGTAGCATTAGCAGAGGAAAAAGAAAAGGTTAAAGAAGAAAAGGAAATAGAACTTGAGGAGATTGTGGTTACTGCAACAAGGACAGAAAAGGAATTAGAGGCTGCGCCAGGAAGTGTTTCTGTTGTTACAAAGGAGGATATGGAGAAGAGAAATATCAAGGCAGTTGATGAGGCATTAAATACCATCCCGGGCGTCTTTAACAGGCGTGGGAAAGGGCTTATGGATACATTGGCACATATTAGTTTGCGGGGTATCCCAAAAGCAAACAGGACACTAATACTTCTTGATGGCATACCGCTTCATAACGCATATACAGGTGATGTTATGTGGGGAGGTCTTGCTCCTGAGGGTGTAGAAAAAATTGAGGTGGTAAAGGGTCCATTTTCAAGCCTTTATGGTGGTTATGCAATGGGAGGTGTAGTAAATATCATCACAAAGATGCCCGAAAAAAGGGAATTTACATTCAAAAGTGGCTATGGTTCAAGCTGGAAAAGAGGAGAAGGATTGGATGATTTAAGAAAGTTTTATCTCTCATACGGCGATAAGTTCAAGGATAAACTTGGTATATTTCTGAGCTATGGATATAAAGCAACAAACGGTTATCCATCGGATTTTAATGTGCAGAAGACACAGCCTTCTTCAGGCATTACGGGCTATTCGGTCACCACAGATAATCAGGGAAATACTCGCTATTTAATCGGAGATAAAGGTGACAACAGATGGTGGGATGACAACATCACCATTAAGACAGGATATGACTTTTCTAAAACATCAAAGATTACTCTCTCATTTCTCGGAACCCGTTATGAATACAACTACGATGAGCCCCATACATATCTGAGAGACGCGGATGGTAATCCTGTCTGGTCGTATGGTAGCGTGAAGGAATCTTCTTTTCTTTCAGGCTCTGGAGGCAGAGAACAGAATGTTTACAACGTGAGCTATGAAACAGAAATCTCAACCTTGAAGGCAAAACTATCCCTCGGTCTTGTTGATAAAGAAAAGAACTGGTATACATCACCGGGATCCACGGCAACGTCTTCCGGAGGTTCTGGTAAGGTCTCAGAAACCCCATCAGAGGGCTATAATGCTGAACTTCAATTTACAGTGCCCATCTTCAACAGACATATCCTTACCTTTGGCGGCTCTTTCAGACATAACTGGGCAGATACTGAAGAACATGAACTCACGGACTGGAAGGATGAAGAATCAAAGACCAATCTTACGTATCAATCAAAGGGGAAAGACAGAACGTATGCACTATTTGTTCAGGATGAGATAATGATTCTTGATAATCTCACTGCATATCTTGGTTTCAGGCAGGACTGGTGGGAGACATACGATGGTTACGTTAATCAGGTTGGAACTGCAGGATATCCAATAAGCTATATTTCGAGGGACGCATCCTCTTTCAGTCCCAAGGCTGCACTCGTATTTAGACCTTTTGAAAAAACGACCTTACGGACATCTATTGGAAAAGCATTCAGGCCACCAACTGTTTATGATCTATACAGGACATGGACATATACGGCTACAGGAAAAACTTATGCGGGTAATCCTGATCTGAAGCCAGAGACGACAAAATCATGGGATATTGGTGTTGAACAGGGTTTATGGAAAGGTGCAAAGGCAGGAATTACCTATTTCGAGAATTATATGGATAACCTAATTTACCTTGCAAGTACTACGGAGGAGCTTTACGAGTATAAAAATATAGCCAGGGCAGAAGGTAGAGGTGTGGAGCTTGAGATAGAGCAGAGGTTTGATAAATGGTTAAGGCTTTTTGCTAACTTCACCTATAACAATGCAAAGATTGAGGAGAATCCTGCAAAGCCAGAGACAGAGGGCAAGAGATTAACCTATCTGCCAGAAAGGATGTTTAATGTGGGAGGCGATTTTGAAAAAGGGCCTTTTTCAATAAACCTAACAGGGCGATATGTAAGCAAGATTTACTCAAATGATGAAAACAAAGATACAGTGAATAATGTCTATGGCTCATATGATCCTTATTTTGTTACTGATGCTAAGGTCTCTTATAAGATTACAAAATGGGTTACAGCCTCTCTCCTTGTAGATAACATTTTTGACAGTGACTACTTCTATTATTACAAGACACCTGGAAGAACATGGTTTGGAGAGCTAACAATGAGGTTTTAGTCCAAATAATCCCCCTTATCAAAGGGGGGATTAAGGGGGTTGTTATGAAAATCTACTACAACAAGAAATTGAAAGACCTTTCAAGAAAACTTAGGAAAAACAGCACATTATCTGAAGTATTACTTTGGAATCAATTGAAGGCACGGAAAATGAAAGACTATCAATTTATGCGACAGAAACCGATAGGTGATTATATTGTAGATTTTTATTGTAGTAAATTGAGATTGGTGATCGAAATAGACGGTGAAAGTCATGATAGTAAATTCGAAAAAGATGAGGTAAGACAACAGAAGTTAGAGGCTTTAGGCTTATCTATATTACGGTTTAATGATTTGGATATAAAAAGAGATATGCACAATATATTAAGGGCAATTGAAGGGTGGATTGAGGAATTTGAAAAACAACCCCCAATCCCCCTTTGTTAAGGGGGACTAAGGGGGTTGTAATCCCTTTGTTAAGGGGGACTATTAAAGAATTATGAAAGTGATAGGTTGTATGTTGTTGTTTGTGATGATAGTAGTAGCTTCTTCCGAAGCTGCCACCATAACCTATACGGATAAGCTTGGGAGGAAGATCACCGTCTCTGTCCCTGTAAAAAGGGCTGTCTTCTTTATAACCTATGAATTGATCCCGGCCCTGGATATCTGGGACAGGGTTGTTGGAATTGGAAGATGGGCCTATAACAATGATTTAATGAAGGCAACAAAACCCGATATTGCAAGCACCATACCATCTACCGGAAGTGGCTCTGATGTTAACATAGAGGCGCTTCTAAAACTCAAACCCGACCTCGTAATCACATGGACGTTCAAACCTGAAA
>JBFMAM010000221.1:0-3650 GCA_040755805.1 Nitrospirota bacterium | reverse complement strand
TTGAAAACGAAAGGTTGAAACTATTTTCCAGGCTAAGATAATATAAAATGACGATTGCGATTGGCTGTGACCATGCAGGGTTAGAACTTAAAAGCGAAATTATTTCACTGTTAAGCGAACTCGGTATAGAGTATATCGACTACGGCACAAACAGCCCTGAATCAGTAGATTATCCTGATCTTGGCGAAAAGGTCTCCGAAGCAGTCTCTTCAGGGAAGATAGATAGAGGGATACTTATCTGCGGTACAGGAATAGGTATGTCCATAGTCGCTAATAAATTCCCTCGCATAAGGGCATCCCTCTGCAATGACCTCTTCACCGCAAAGATGAGCAGACTGCATAATGATGCTAATATCCTTGTCCTCGGTGGAAGGGTAGTCGGGAAGGACCTGGCAAAGGAGATTGTAAGGACATGGGTTAACACCCCTTTTAAAGGAGAAAGACACTGCATAAGACTCAAAAAAATAGCACAGATAGAGGAACGTTTAAAGAAATATGGCTCTTGAAAATCTCAAGCTCTCAGATTCAGAGGTCTTTGAGGCAATACAGAAAGAAAGAGAGAGAGAAAGAAAAAATATAGTACTCATCGCCTCTGAGAACTACGCAAGCCCCTCTATACTCGAGGTGCAGGGTTCTATTTTTACAAATAAATATGCAGAAGGATATCCCGGAAAAAGATACTATGGTGGTTGTGAATATGCTGATATTGTTGAAAACCTCGCAATAGAAAGGGCAAAGAAACTATTCGGCGCAGAGCATGTAAATGTCCAGCCCCATTCAGGCACCCAGGCTAATATGGCAGTCTATTTCTCTGTGCTTAAGCCAGGCGATAAAATACTGGGTATGAGCTTAAGCCATGGGGGACACCTTTCACATGGCGCATCAATAAACTTCTCAGGAATCTTCTATAAGATTTTGACATATGGTGTTAATAGGGACACGGGATATATAGACTATAATGAAGTAAAACACCTTGCCCTAAAGAATAAGCCAAAGATGATCGTTGTAGGTGCAAGCGCATACTCGAGGATTATTGATTTTAAGATATTCTCTGATATCGCAAAGGAAGTTGGTGCATATCTTATGGCAGATATAGCCCATATAGCAGGACTTGTTGCTGCAGGCCTTCATCCATCCCCGGTGCCTTATGCAGACTTTGTCACAACAACAACACATAAGACCCTCAGAGGGCCAAGGGGTGGAATGATAATGTGCAAGGCAGAATATGCAAAGGCAGTGGACAAAATGATATTCCCCGGGATACAGGGTGGCCCGCTCGTGCATGTCATAGCAGCAAAGGCAGTTGCTCTAAAAGAGGCACTGAGCCAGGAATTTAAAGATTACCAGGTCAGGGTTATTAAGAACGCAAAAAGACTCGCAGAGAAGCTGATAAATAGAGGTTTCAAGATTATCTCAGGCGGCACAGATAACCACATGATGCTTGTGGATCTGACCAATAAAGGTACCACAGGAAAAGATGCCGAAGGGGCACTCGATATGGTTGGAGTAACAGTAAACAAAAATGTAATACCTTATGATGAAAGGCCACCTGCTATAACCAGCGGCATAAGGCTCGGTACGCCCTGCGTTACAGCAAGGGGCATGGGTGAGGCAGAGATGACAGAGATAGCTGATATAATATCATCAGTAATAGAGAACAGAAAAGACACCGAGGCTATTAAAGCCCTCTCGAGAAGGGTTAAAAACCTTTGCGATAGCTTTCCTGTATATTGATGGTTAAAATACCCAATAACCAAACCTGTCCTGACGACAGGTCAGGATTACAATAACCAGATAATAGCCAATGACTTAATCACCAATAATCAAACTTAAGTTCCGAATGCTTTCGGGACGACGAAGCAATCTCAAGGCAAAGGAGATTGCCACGCTGTTCCCTCGTTTTACTCGGGACGCTCGCAATGACGGTGTAAATAATTTGTTTATTGGTAATTAGGCATTGGAGCTTATTTGGTGTTTGATTATTGGTAATTGGAGCTTATGTGATGAAGTGTCCTTTCTGTGGAAGTATAGAAGATAAGGTCATCGACTCAAGGACGAGCAAAGAGGGTGATGCAATACGCCGCAGGCGTGAGTGCCTGAAGTGTGGAAAGCGCTTCACATCTTATGAACGTGTAGAGGATGTCATCCCGATGGTAGTCAAAAAAGACGGAAGGCGGGAACCATTCGATCGGATGAAGATATTGAGCGGCCTGAAAAAGGCATGCGAGAAAAGGCCAATAGGTATTGAGACCCTTGAAGGTATTACAGACTCCATACAGAAGAAACTCATAGGACTCGGTGTGAAGGAGATTCAAAGTACATGGATCGGCGAAGAGGTAATGTCCGCATTAAAGGAGCTCGATAAGGTTGCATATGTCAGGTTTGCTTCTGTCTACAGACAGTTCAAGGATATAAATGAACTGATGAATGAAGTAAAGACCTTGTTTGAACATAAATAGTGTCTGTCCATAAACTAAGATTTTGTCATTCCCCGGCTTGACCGGGGAATCCAGAACTTATTTTAAAACACTGGATTCCCGTTCCCCGCTTAAGACCTGCGGGGACAAGCTTCACGGGAATGACGCTTTCTTACGAATCTATCAGTTTATGTACAGACTCTAAATAAGGGGTTCATAAAGATTATGGTATAATTTTATTGTTGGGGAGTCGTTCAGCGGTAGGACGGCAGACTCTGGATCTGCTTACAGGGGTTCGAATCCTCTCTCCCCAGCCACGAGGTCCCATCGTCTAGAGGCCTAGGACATGGCCCTCTCAAGGCTAAAACACGGGTTCGAATCCCGTTGGGACCGCCAACCTGTTACTATTCCGTTTTAAAAAATGCTTCCACCACCTCCGGGTCAAAGTCTTTGCCGGCGCGCAGGCGGATGTATTTCCATACTTTTTTCTCTGACCATACGGGCGCTCAGAGCGCAATGCGTCATACACGTCCACCACAGCAAAGATGCGTGCTGCCAGCGGAATTTGTTCACCCTTTATCCCACGGGGATAACCCGTGCCATCCCATTTCTCATGATGGCAATATGGTATGTCTAACGCTGCACGCAGAAAGGTAATTGGATATAACAGTTCATAGGCATACACTGGATGCTTGCGCATGATCTCCCACTCTTCCTCAGTAAGTGGGCCGGGCTTGTTCAAAATAGAGTCGGGGATTCCCATCTTGCCAATGTCGTGTAGCAGCGCGCCTCTACGCACATGTACCAGCTCGGCCTCGCTCATCCCCATAGCTCGTGCCAGTCGCAAGGTCATCTCGGTGACACGCTGTGTGTGGCCTTCAGTCTCTTTGTCACGCATGTCGAGGGCACGTGACCAGCCTTCGAGAGTAGTGTCGTATGCCAGAGTTAGTTCGATATTGGAGTGCTGTAGTTCGTCAAATAGAGAGGCGTTGTCGATGGCAATGGCCGCCTGTCCAGCCAAAGTCTCCAGGAATTCCAGCCACTCTGGGTCAGGAGCAAGCGGAGCGCGGTGGAAGACTTCTAGCGCACCTCTTATTTGCCCTTTGACGATGAGAGGCACAGCGTAATAAGTGGTGAATCCCTCGCTCGCCAGCAGCGGAGCGCGCACGAGGTCGCCCGGGACTTCGACCAGATTTGGGATGCTGACGATGCGTTTGAGTGCAGCTTGGCCGG
>JBFMAM010000220.1:0-3651 GCA_040755805.1 Nitrospirota bacterium | reverse complement strand
TTTGTTGCAACAGTGATGGATGAAAGGGGGAATGTGAAAAGTAAAGAGAGGGTCTCTACAGATAGGGTAGCGATAAGGGATTATTTCAAGAGGGTTAATGGTAATGGGGATACCAAGGTAGCCATTGAGGCATGTGCTAATTGGGGATATTTTTATGACGAGATAAAGGATATAGTTTTAGAGGTAAAGGTAGCACATCCACTAAAGACAAGGGTAATAGCAGAGGCAAAGATCAAGACGGATTCCATAGATTCTGAGGTTCTGGCACATTTATTACGAGCTGATCTCATAGCCGAGGCTTATACTCCTGATTTTCAGACAAGGGACAAGAAGAATATCCTGAGGTATAGGACATCACTCATGAAGATAAGGACAATGCTAAAGAATATGGTGCATTCGATATTGACAAGGAATCATATAGAAGAAGCTGAATTTAGAAAACTTACTGACAAATTTGGCAAGAAAGGGAAGGCATATTTAAGGTGTTTTAAATTAAAGGGCAATGACACCGAGATATTAAATCACTATCTTGATATGATTGATGGGATAGACAACAAAATTAAGGATGTGGAACGGAAGATAAGAGAGATTTTCAGAGAAGATGAGATTTGCAGACTTATAGGAAGCATACCTGGCATAGGGGAGATTCTATCATTTTTAATAAGGTATGAGATAGATGATATAGAGAGATTTATATCAGCATCAAAGCTTTGTTCTTACGCGGGATTGGTACCAAGCACATATTCTACCGGTGGTAAGACATATCAGGGAAAGATAACGAAACAAGGTAACAGGTGGTTGAGATGGGCGTTAGTTGAAGCAGCACAAAAATCAATAACAAATGACCTTTGGTTAAGGAGTATTTATCGTGGGATAGAGAAGCGTAGTGGTAAGAAAAGAGCAAGGGTTGCAGTTGCAAGGAGGCTTTTAGAGATAGTCTATAAAGTATGGAAGGAGAGGAGACCATATTATGAGAAGCCTGTGGCGGTTGCCCTGCTATCTGCTTAGCCATTAAGGGCTCTTGCAATGATTAGGGGGCCGCTACCGAATTGTTAATGTGTTCCGAGCTTCGGGACGGATAGATGAGTGGTAATTAAAGACCAAGGTTATCAAAGGTAGTAGATGTAAGGTAACTTTTTAGGGGATAGTTAGGTATGGATTGGTCTGAGAAAATTGATTCTAGGGCAAATGATAAAGCCGTTTTTTAAAGCTAACCCTAAAAATCAATATTTTCTGTCAAATGGAGGGATAAAAGATTAAAAAAACACTTGCACAACTTTTTCATAGATGAGCAGATAACGGGGCGGGTCGAGCGTAGCGATGACCGCCTTATCGGTTCGAGTGCTTGAGAAGGGCGAAGCCTTTGGGTGTTAACCTCAAGCACTCTGTTAGCGGAAGTGCCCTTCCTAAGTTATGCAGATTCATATTGAAGAACTTTTAGTTGGTCGGGACTCATTCTTATGCTCAGATTGAGTATCTCGATCCCTACCACTTTGCCGTCTGCATTAAAATCCAGAATTACACCTGGCTGCACTTCCTCTGATTCTACGATAGAAGATTCATCCAATCGGAAATAGAGGGCATCGTTTTCTTTATCTACTTTTAGCCTCATTTTTGCCTCCTTGCCTTACGGTCAAAGAAAACCGTAACGACCTTTTTTGGTAAAACATGAGGGTTTACAACAACATGGAGAACTCGTCCCTCATGTTCAGTAATACTTTTAAAATAATGAACATTGTTATCTTCACCTATATTCTCCCAATCTGAAGTCTCACTCCGATAATTTGTGTAGAGTATATTTACAATCTGTTTTAGCTGGTTAGCATCCACAGAACTCATATAATATTATCCTTCTATTTTTGGCGATGGCTTGCAGATAACGAGGCGGCGTCGCTACGCTTTATAAATGCCTTTTTATACATTAAAAACTTTTGACTTATACGGCTACGCCTTCTTAAAGGTCGCCTTCAGGCGACCTGCCGACCCGCCCCGATAAGGCGGTCGAGCGTAGCGATGACCGCCTTATCGGGCTGGCGGATGAGCGAAGTGCCCCGAAGGGGCATTTTCGGCTTCAGCCGTTCATTCGCTTGATAGCCGAAGTGACGCTTTGCTAATTGTAATGCTAAATATAATACCATCCGTTTCAATACCGAGGCTGAAGCTCCTCATCCGCCAGCCCGATACCCAAAATGTGAATGCCGCCCTTTAGTATTTGTACTTGCATCCGTTTACCAATATCACTCTTTATATTGTCAATGACAACCTCTTCCCTTATAGGCGTTCAAGCGAAGCG
This sequence comes from Nitrospirota bacterium, assembly GCA_040755805.1. Classification (GTDB taxonomy): domain Bacteria; phylum Nitrospirota; class Thermodesulfovibrionia; order Thermodesulfovibrionales; family SM23-35; genus JBFMAM01. The sequence continues at coordinate 1,358 of JBFMAM010000220.1, read as the reverse complement.
TCATTTTGGGTATCGTTCAGGATTGGCGAAGTCGGCAGGCGTTTTCCTTGTAATAATGTAGAAAATAAAGCCTGCCGATTTCCCGAAGGGTATTAACGCCAATCCGTTGTTATCGGAAGTTTTCGCCGCCTTCCTATTTTTATTTCAGGAAATTCTTTTTCAAGCAACTCGATTTTTTCCCTGACCGAGAGTTTAGAAAAATCTTTTGAAAGTTTTTTTCTTATTTCTCTCATCATTTTTACTGAATCAAATTTTTTAGCCTTCATCGATTACCTCCATTGGAGTCCTGATGTCAATTAACTGATAACCTTCTTTTAGATTTACGGAATTAAATCCACGAATCTTATGTACATTTACAATATGCTTGAAATTCCAGCTTACTACGATATCTACTTTCTCAACAGTGGCTATAGCAATATGTTCTGCATCTAAAAAATAATTTGAAGAAATCACTCCATTTTCTATATATTTTTGAGCCAATTCTTCAGCTTCTTCTGTTAAGCCAACATACTCAATATTCTCCTTTGGGATTTCTTCAAATTTCTTTCTCACATGTTCAGGCGACTCTTTTAGCTCTTTCAAAGTTATATTGGAAACCACAGCAATCTTCTTGCCTGTAATGAATTCTTGAAACAACAGATTAGAGTATTCTGCGAACTCATCATCAAAACATCCGCCAATAACCGATGTATCTATATAAATTCTGAACTTTATCATCTGTCTCTATTTTATCATTTATCAAAAAAGGCGGCGAAAATTTTTACGATAACGGGTGAGCACAAACGGCTAAAGGCCTAAACCATGATGCTTCGTTTGTGCTCTGTTATCGGACGTGTGCCGAACGTTTTGGTTTCTCCAGCCGCCGACGCATTTCTTCTGTAGAAATTCCACCCTCAGATTTTTGTCTTGCCCGTGACCGCTCAATTAGATTAAGAAACTTTGGGTTATTGCTTAGAGAAACGGTCTCGATGTCTGCATTGCTAATACCAACAAGGGCTGCTACAGGTTTCCCCTCACGTGTAATAATTACAGGTTCTTTTTTTGCCTTTTTTGTGTAATCTGCAAGTGGTAAGGTTGCTTTTGCGACTTCAACAGTTTTCATAGTTTTATCACCTCTTTTCCAATTTTAACATTATTCCTTTCCTTGATACCAATAGCACGTACATAGACAACACGCTCTGGCTTATTTTCAATATCATAGTAAACGCGAAGATTTCCAATTCGTAGTTCCCATGGAGCAAGCGGATTAGGCCGCATAGGTTTACGGTTCCTTGTCTCTATATCAGGTTGATATTGTAATTGTTTTTCCACTGTATCCAGTACAGTCACCTGCTGGCGTTTTGTTAGAAATCGGAAAT
>JBFMAM010000219.1:0-3665 GCA_040755805.1 Nitrospirota bacterium | reverse complement strand
CCTCTTTAATCGCAGCGATTCCTCCCTGATATGTTCATTTTTGGACTTTAGTCCTGCCTCTATCAGGTCCTTAATATCCTTATAAGGATAGTTTTTGAGCGTCTTATATATCTCCTCCCACAGCCTTTCAATAGCTCCTTTAAATATGATGCTTTTTACTGAAAGCATATCTCTCAAAGCATCAAGGGCACGAGGGTCACCTATCTGTCCGAGTGCCTTCACTATAGGAATCTTATCGTAGAAATCCATGCCACTCTTACCCTTTTTCCTCAACATCTGAATTAAGTCAGTAACTACCTCTCTAACCTTGAATACACCAGAAATGGCTATAGCCTGTTCGACTATCTCCCTTGATTCTGCTCTCAGATAGTCCCTGAGGGCATTAATACCATAGCTGTCTCCAGCCCTCAGCAGACATTTTATTGCCTCAAAACTCACCTTTGGGTTTTCATGACGACAACAAGACCTGACATGTGGAAGGATCTCTTCTCCGTTACATTCGCTAAGGATATAGAGCATATTTCTCTTTACAAACCATCTGCTGTCACTCAGTCGCTTTAATGCCTCAGGAATTGCCTTATTACCAAGGTGTGTTATCAGGCTGATAAGAAATCTCCTTACTGCTTGTGAATCCTCCTCAATGAGTGCGTCCATGAGGTGTGGTATTATCCTACCTTCGTAATAATCGATCAGTAGAATGGCCTCTTCTCTCATAAGTCTGCCTATAGTTCTGTAAGAATCAATGAGTAGGGAGATAAACTCTTCAGAGTTAAAATACTGAATTGCTGCTGAGGTAACATCCGGGAACCTTTCCTCAGTGGCATTTTTTTCCATAACCATGAATATTTTCAAAACCTCCCCATACTGGCCAGTCCCCACGAATTGTCTGGCCTGCTCCTTCAGGACGTTGACAAAATATTCATACTCATCTCCGGATACTACATCAGAGGTGTTAAGCTCAAGTAAAATGTGGCAGAAGTCCCTTTCAACCAGCTCATCACTACACGCCCTGCTGATTTCCTCCATCCCCTTCTGAACAAGCGTTTTGGCATCAAAATCTAAAATTTTCTGAAGCTCCTTCTTATACATATCACCTACAAATTTATCAAAATTACCATTAGTTAATAGGCTTACTACATCAGATGAAAGAAATACATCATCCATAATAAGCCCTCCTCCAAAAATAAGGTCTTCGCCACCACCCTTATGGAGCTCTGAAAATTTTTCCAAGAGATTTTTAAGGGCATCTGGTATAGCAATCTTCTGCTCATCAATAGTGTTAATTAATTTTATGACTTCTTCTACTGATATCTTATTGAGTGCCCTCCCAGCTGAATCTATATCAATAAAGATAGTCCTGATACCAGAGGATAGAAACTGTTTCTTTAATTCGGGTCGGAGCCCATTGATAAAATCTATAAGTCTTTTCAGTTCCTTGCTCGAAAAAGCTCCTTCCGAGGACTTCCTTATGTAAGTGGTAATCACCTTATCATAGGTCTCTTCTTTGGTCCTGAGATCATCAGTGAAGCTTCTGTTTAGGAGCCCTGCGAGTGTCTCGGGAGGGATTTCTCGCATTACATCTGAAACATCCTCAGTTTTTAGTGTTCCTTCAAGGAGTCCGTGGATATACCGTTCCCATATATGTCCCTTTTGGCTTTCTCTTTCCGTTTTCCCCTCCTCAAAGAAAAATGCATCATAATCAATAAAGTTCATCTTGATGTGAATAAGTCGCTCTTTTAGCTCCTTCTGAAGTTTCTCTTTAGATGTGTCTATAGGTTTTTCTGAAAGGAGTCTGTGAAACTCATAAAGTTCCTCTATCATCAGGCCACTTATGAACGTCACGGCGGCGATGTTTAGACTGCTTAGGTGAAGAGCAAATTCCCTGTAAACAGGGTTTTTTCTGTCAAGGAAGTAGTCATCGATAATAAGGGTGTCTTTTGCAACAGCAAGAGTGATTTCTGCTCTCAGTTCAAAGAGTTTTTGTAAAAAGTCAAAAGCTCGGCTTAATGACTTTTTTACTAAAGGATGGTCCCCGGGGTAGATGGACACATTCCGGCGCGAGATATTTAACTCGATTATTGCGTTACTGAGTAAACGGGTATCGAGAGGAATTCTTTCACTCTCATCAGCCATGCACCTACCCCTCTATAAGAATTCTATAATGCTGCCCTATATATGTCAATGCCATGCCAGATAAAAGATGCAGGATACAGGATGCCAGATGTCAGGATGAATGATTTAGTAAAGGGGGATTTAGGGGGATTTGCCTACATCATGCATCATGCATCATGCATCATCTTTCAGGTTGGAGGAGGGAGGGGCCTCCTGGGGGGTGGAGGCCCCGAGGTGGAGGGAAGATTAAATCTCTTTCCGGATTGCCTTTCTCAAAAATGTAGGCACATCAATGGGGGCTTCATATGACATAATATCTGTTGCCACCACATCTGTAGCGTAATCGGACCCCAGGCTTTTCGTCAGAACCCTGTCCGAACCTCTAAAACTCGCAGGCTCCTTAATAGGAGTCCACCTTTTTACCTGTGGCAGCTCTACCTTCTCTTTCTGATCAGTAAAACCTGTTGCGATTACAGTGACCTTTACCTCATCACTAATATCATAATCTATGACTGCGCCAAATATGATGTTTACCTCCTCGTGCGCAGAGTCATAGATGAGGGAGGCTGCCTCCTGGACCTCATTTAATGAGAGCTCGGGGCCGCCTGTAATATTGATGAGAATCCCCTTTGCACCTTCAATTGAAGATTCCTCAATTAAAGGGTTTGATATAGCCTTTTTAGCCGCCTCGAGGGCCCTGCCTTCTCCTTTTGCCAATCCAGAGCCCATGACTCCACGGCCTTTATCCTCCATAATCGTCCTGATATCAGCAAAGTCAACATTAATCAGCCCCGGAACCAGAATGATATCAGATATTCCCTGCACTGCCTGTTTCAGGACATCATTGGCTATAGCAAAAGACTTAAGCAGGGGTGTCCCTTTTTCAACAACAAGGCCAATCCTGTCATTCGGTATCACAATCAGGGTATCTGCATGTTTATTCAGCTCCTTTATTCCTTCTTCTGCATTTATCAACCTATTCTTTCCCTCATAAAAGAATGGCTTGGTAATAACAGCAACTGTAAGGGCATTGAGTTCTTTTGCGATATTGGCAACCACCGGGCCTGCACCCGTGCCTGTGCCTCCACCCATGCCAGCAGTTATGAAGACCATATCAGAGCCCTCAAGAGATTCAGCAATCGCGGTTCTGTCCTCAAGGGCTGCCTCCCTCCCGAGCTGAGGGTTTGAACCTGCTCCAAGTCCTCTTGTAAGATCAGCGCCAATCTGCACCTTTACAGGTGCAAGAGAGTTTTCGAGGGACTGCATATCTGTGTTGATGGCTATGAATTCAACTCCCTGAAGGTTTGAGACTATCATATTATTGATCGCATTACCTCCTGCCCCTCCAATACCAACAACTTTTATCTTTGCCTTCTGTCCTCTTACTTCTTCGATTTCAAACATAAAACACCCCCCTCTGTTATTTAAATATCTCTGTAACCCAATCCTTAATCTTTCCGAATAACCCTGAAAAAGTATCAGGGTAAACCCCCACACCTTTAGAGAAAGTCACACCTGTACAGGTGTGACTTTCTCTAAAGGTGTGGGGGTAA
>JBFMAM010000218.1:0-3669 GCA_040755805.1 Nitrospirota bacterium | reverse complement strand
AAAGGTTAAATTCAGCGAATTAATTCAGAGTACAAAATGAAAAAGATAATAAAGATAATCCCCCCTCACCCCTCTTTAGTAAAGGGGGGAAGGGGGGATTATGCGGGGGGCTTTACCCTTATCGAGGTGTTGCTTGCCTTCACGATACTGTCCATAATCCTTGCCGTCCTTTACATCACATTTTTCCTTTCTCATAAGGCAATAGATGGGATTGATGAATCGCTCCTAAAACTTCAAGAAAGCAGGATGGCTATTGATATAATGAGTAGGGAAGTAGATTCCATTTTATACAGTGCCGGAAATAAAAACTCTGTCTTTAAGGTAGAAGACAGAGATATATATGGCAAGCAGGCATCAAGATTTATCTTCACTGCCTTTTCACCGTTAGTGTCAGGCCTTTCTATAATATCTTATTATGTGGAAGAAAAAGATGGAAAACTAACGATCTTCAAAAACCTAAATTCAGCTTATAAGCCGAGCTTTGAGGGCAAAGGAGTAGAGGTTGTAGAGGAGGTTGAAACATTTATGGTGGAAGTCTTAGATGGCAACAAATGGGTCAGGACATGGGACGCATCAGAGACTGAGAAAATTCCAGAAGCGCTCAGAATTACCATCACGGTTTTAACGAAAGACAGACGGGTTTCCATTTATGAGACGGTAAGGCCAAAGATAGGAAGAACAATATAGTGTCTGTCCATAAAGTCCGTATTTGTCATTGTCCGGCTTGACCCCTGTATCAAGTACGGGGCGGGCTCCCAATCCAGAAGTCTTTGAAAACACTGGATTCCCCGATCAAGTCGGGGAATGACGGATAATTTAATTCTTGGTTTATGGACAGACTCTATATAAATGAAAAATGAAAAATGCAAAATTGAATAATTTTAAAATTTGCAATTTGCAATTTGCAATTTGCAATTCCGAAGGGATGGCCATTGTTCTGATACTTATGGTTCTTGCTATTATAATAGCGATGGTCGCGGAGTTCTCATATGGTGTTTACACAAGTACAAATGCCCTTTATAACTGGCAGACATCACAGAGACTTTCCCTTGTAGCAAAATCGGTGGTGAAACTGGCTTCAAAAACTATTACTGAGAATACCAGCTCTTACACATATCCAGGCTTTTTAGTAATCTCCTATAAAAATCCATCTGAGGATTTTAATGGGACGGTATCACTCAGGATTGAGGATGAGAATTCGAAGTTTAATGTAAACTCTCTGATCTATAAGAATGGCCTGTTGAATGCAGAGGCATATAATTCTTTTGTAAGACTTCTCAAGGTCTTAGGCCTAAACCCACATATTGCTGATAGAATCGTTGACTGGATTGATCCCGACGGAGAACCAAGGCTACAGGATTCTGAAAACACATCAAAGAATGCACTTCTTGATAGTATTGATGAAATGCTCGTAATCCCTGGAATAGAGAGGGCAAGTTATGAAAAGCTATCACCCTATGTCACAATATATAGTAAGTTATATGGTACAACAATATATGGAAGCGAGATAAATATCAATGGGGCTGAAACCCCTGTGCTTATGTCTCTTTCCGATTCCATAGATAAAGAGATGGCGGAAAGGATTGTGAAGTATAGAGAGAGTTTACCTTTTGAGAAGGTACAGGATATTAAAAAAGTTGCTGGTTTTGAAACAATAATGTCCTCTCTGATGGGGCGTATAACAGTCAAAGGAACCGCCTTTCGTGTAATATCCACTGCAACAGAAGGGAATATTAAGAGGGTCATAGAGAGCGTCCTTGATTTATCAGATGGCAATCCTGTTGTAAAATACTGGAAGGAGACTTGAACTTAAAATTCAAAATGAAAAATGCAAAATTAAAAATTATGGTAATCCCCCTTAATCCCCCTTTAGCAAAGGGGGATTAAGGGGGATTTGTTAAAGTATGTCTAGTTATTCTCGACGTTTACTATAGAATAATGGATAGGGATAAGGAGTGAAAAAGATAGTTTTTTTTGACCTTAAGGGAGAGGAAGTCTTAATTTATGAAATAGAAAAAAGCGGCAATACCTACAGGTCAAAAAGTACAATCTCTGCGCCTGTTAAAGACGGGAGCTCCTTTAGTATCGAAAGGACGTTCGAAGACGTAGAAGATTCCTACCTTAGTCTGCCTCTGAGCCTTTTGAATTTCAGAATTATGGAACTTCCATTCTCTGATACGGAAAAGATAAGGGAGGTGCTCCCGTTTGAACTTGATGGTCTTATACTTGGTGGCTCTGAGGGCGTTGTCTTTGATACCTGTATACTGGGAGAAAGTAACGGAAAGTATAAAATTCTGGCTGTATACATCCTGAAAGATACTTTGAGAAGGATATTGGATGGGCTTAAGGCATTGAGGGTTGACCCGAAGGCTGTAACATCCATAGAGCTTGTACCTGCTATTAGTTCATCTGCATCTCCTGAGGAAATTGTACGTCTGCTCCTTAATCCCAGACCAATAGGAGATGAAGATCGTATAAATATGGCCTTAAAAGAGATAAACAGATTTACCATTAATCTCAGAAGAGGCGAGTTTTCTTATACTAAAGATACCGAAAAGACAAGGAGATCGCTTAAATTCACTGTAATACTTCTCGTGTTATTGGTGTTCGTTTTTTTGTCAGATATGGCATTAAAGATAATCTCAACAAAGAGGGAGGTCTCATCTATCAAAGACGAGATCAGAAAGACCTATTCAAGCATCTTTCCGCATGAAAAGAAGATAACAAGTGAGCTTTATCAGATGAAGGTGCATCTTAAGGAATTAAAGGAAAAAGAAATGTCTTTTATCGGTATCTCTCCACTTAAGTTTTTGCTTGACTTATCTCGTCTTAGCGGGCCGGGCATAGCCTTTACCGATATAACAATGGATAGAGAACGTATAGTGCTAAAAGGCGAGTGCCCATCCCTGAGCGATGTTCAACAGATAAAGAAGAGCCTCGAAGAGTTTCTAACGGATGTCAATATTTCTGATGTAAGACCCTTTTCTCATGACCGAACAATATTTACCATTACAGCAAAGGAGAAGAGAGCTTGAGACTGAAGATTGAACGAAGATTATTTTTGATAGTTAGCGGTTTTGCAGTCTCCGTCGTGCTATGTATCCTGGCATTAAATGTCTCTTCGTCATTAAAAGATGACCTCAGAAATTTAAAGGCTCTGCAAAGAGAGTTTCTCGCACTTAAAGATGAATTTCTGTCGCTGAAAAACAGGATTAATGCCGTTGAAGGGAGAAAGTCGCTCACAAAGGTAGAAGGCATCGTCCAGGCAATTGATGAGATCTTTCTGCCTTTAGGATTAAAGAAAAAGGTTAAATCTGTAAAGCCAACAGGCACAAAAGAGTTGAAAGATGCCATAGAAGAAGAGGCAGAGGTTCAGGTAGAAAAGGTGGATATGAATGAGATGGTGAATATCTTCTATAAGATCGAGAATGCACCTATGATTATTTCTATAAAAAAGGCAACTATCAAGACATCATTCGAAAACCCGGCACTTCTAAATATAATAATGACAATCGCCTTGGTCAAAATGAAATAATGTTCAGGCTAAGGTTTAGGTTAAGGCTGAGATGAAAAAGGTTGAGATTATATTCTTAACCTTAGCCTTAACCTTTATTGTTTTTGGTCTATGGCTTATAGTAATCCCTGAAAGTTTAATTATAAACCTGATCG
>JBFMAM010000217.1:0-3706 GCA_040755805.1 Nitrospirota bacterium | reverse complement strand
TCAATAATAATAAGACTGGTTGCATAGTTTAAGAATGGGATATCATTTATAAACTCTTCAAAACCTCTGACATCAACCCTGTATTTCCCGACTCGATAGGGACTTTTAATATCGATATGTGAAAGTATTCCCTTTCGCCCGTTAAGGCTTATCAGCTCAAATCCTTTTCTTACACCCTTTTCCCTGATTTCTGTTGTATAGAAACCAACCGGGTTGAAGAGCCTTAGTTCTTCGGCAATTTGTTTAATCAGTGTGGTTTTCCCAACACCTGGCAGGCCAGTTATCAGGATATTCTTTTTCAACTCATCAGAATCTCTAAAAGCCTGTCGAGTTCATCGAGGGAGTAATATTCGATCTCTATTTTTCCCCTCTTACCCTTATGAACTATTCGGACCTTTGTGCCGAGTCTCTTGATTAACTTTTCCTCAAGTGATGAAATCTGGGGGTCTATGGTTAATCTTACTTTCGGAGGCCTGGAAATCCTTTTGGATAGTGTCTCTGCCTCTCTAACGCTGAGGCCTTTTTTGACAATCTTTCTTGCTGCCTCTATCTGCTTAGTCTTTCCATCTATTGTAAGTATCGCCTTTGCATGGCCCATGCTTAGAGAGCCATTATAAATAAGAGATTTTATCTCTTCTGGAAGTTTTAAAAGCCTGAGGTAATTAGCAATTGTTGCCCTGTCCTTTCCGACTTTATCAGAAAGCTCTTCTTGCGTGAGGTTAAAATCTGTAATCAATCTGCTGAATGCCTCAGCAGTCTCTATGGGATTCAGGTCTTCCCTCTGGATGTTCTCTATCAGGGCTATTTCGAGTGATTCTTTGGTGGCCACATTCTTTATCAAGGCAGGGATTTTTTTAAGTCCTGCGAGTGCTGCAGCCCTCCACCTGCGTTCACCTGTAACGAGTTTGAAGGTACCATCTCCAACACGCGAAACAATTACAGGCTGTAGTACCCCTTTTTCTTTTATGGACGCTGCAAGTTCCTGTAGCGAATCGTCTCTGAATGCCTTTCTCGGCTGTTGTTCTCCCGGGAAGATACGGTCAATACCCAGATAGAGAACCTCATCCCCCCTTTCAGGTATCAGGGCATCGAGACCTTTACCTAATGCCGTTTTCATTCAAAATCTCCTTTGCCAGGGATAGATAACTCTGCGCCCCTTTTGAGCGAATATCATATAAAAGTGCTGGCCTTCCGTAACTCGGCGCTTCTCCGAGTGTAACATTTCTCGGAATTACAGTAGTATAAACCTTATTACCAAAATATTTCCTGACCTCTCGGGCAACCTCATGGGATAAATTATTTCTCGGGTCAAACATGGTAAGAACTATTCCTTCAATCTCGAGGGTAGGGTTAAAGGAACCTCTAACAAGGCGCAGTGTCCTTGTCAAAAGTTCAAGGCCTTCAATCGCATAGTATTCACACTGTACAGGTATTATCACAGAGTCAGCAGCAACAAGCGCATTTAATGTGAGCAGTCCGAGTGAAGGAGGGCAGTCAATGAATATATAACGATACCCGTCTCTGATTGAATTTATCGCATTATATAGAACCTTTTCCCGCCCTTCTTTCCCAATAAGCTCAACCTCTATACCGAGGAGGTCCATGGTAGAGGGTAAAATTTTCAGATGGTTAATGTTGGTCGTTTCTAAGGCATTACCAATCTCACATCTGCCTGCATAAACATCATATAGACTTTTATCAAGGTCATCCCTCGAAATGCCAAGTCCAGATGTAGAATTTCCCTGAGGGTCTGTATCTATGAGGAGTATATCTTTTTCAGCAAAGGCAAGTGCTGCAGCAAGATTAACAGCTGTTGTGGTCTTCCCGACTCCACCTTTCTGGTTGACTATTGTTATAACCTTTCCCATAGTATTTTTGTGGGAGTAGAGGTAAAGTATTATAACAATATTTTACTTTAACTTCCTCCCCACTGATGGGGACAGGCGTCTCGGCTGTCAAAAAGGTCTTGTTTTGAATGTTGGTTGTTAGACGTTAAACGGTCACGAGGCCCGCCCTGTTAGATAATAATTACTATCTAACAGGGCCCGTATCGTAAAATGTGTATGGGTTGCGTCTTTTATGAACAACCTAACCGACAGACGAAACGGGCATCGTAGCCGTAACCGATAAAGGAATATTTGTTGGCAATTGAAGTTTATTTGATGTTTGGTCAATTGGTGATTGGTTTTTGGAATTTATTTGGGATTTGGTTATCGGTGTTTGGTTATTATCGAGGAAGATAAAGTGAGTGGCTTTGTTGACCTTCATACACATGGCATAGGCAGATATGATACAAGGACAACAAAACCTGAGAATATCCTGAAGATGGCTGAGCTTCATGGAAAGGCTGGTGTAGCAGCAATACTTCCGACAATATATTCTGGACCAATTGATGAAATGAGGAAGAATATGGAAGCGGTTAGAAAAGCAATACAAGTTCAAAGTTCAAATCCCCCCTTCCCCCCTTTTCTAAAGGGGGGCAAAGGGGGATTAATCCTCGGTGTTCATCTCGAAGGCCCGTTTCTGAATCCTGTAAGATGTGGTGCTTTGGATAAAAATTCCTTCTTAAGACCGACCATATCTTCCCTAAAGAATTTAATTGCCGGGTATGAAGACATAATAAAGATAATAACTATTGCCTCTGAAATGCCAGGTGCGTTAAAGATTATCGAGAAATGTGTTGATTTCGGGATAAAAGTGAATATGGGACATTCTGACGCTACATATAAAGAGGCACTTGAAGGCAAAAAAGTAGGGGCAACCGGAATAACCCATATATTTAATGCAATGATGCCATTTCACCATAGAGAGCCTGGACTTGCAGGACTTGGCCTCCTTGATGAGGATTTATATATAGAAGTGATTGGGGATGGTGTTCACCTCCACCCAAAGACGCTTGAGCTCATCTTCACTATAAAGCGACTTGACCGGATAATACTCGTTTCCGATTCTGTTAAAGGGGCAAAGAAAGGTGGTGGTCCAATTTATAACAGAAAGGGAATTCTTTCAGGAAGCGGAATAACGATTACGGATTTTGTGAAGGTCCTTACAGAGATTGGCATCCCTGAGGCTGAGATTATCGAGGCTGGAGTGGATAATCCAATGAGATACATCGGCTAAAGGTAATTCATTTGTGATATAATCTTGGGAAAAGAAAGGAGGGGAAGGCATTGTCATTCATTATTTCGATTATTGTGATAGCACTGCTGCCATTTTCTGCCATGGCAGGAGGAAAGGAGGTTAAGGAGATGATAAAGGATATACATTGGCTCGGACACGACACATTTAAGATTGTTGGGGAAAAGGTCATATATACAGACCCATTTAAGATTAAAAAGAAGGACACAGCAGATATTATCTTGATTACCCATGAGCATTTTGACCATTGTTCGCCTGAGGATGTTAGAAAGATTCAGGGTTCGAATACGGTAATTGTTGCAACTTCTGATTGTGCGAAAAAGTTATCAGGGAAGGTAAAGATTGTTAAGCCGGGTGAAAAGATTAATGTTGAAGGCATTGAGATTGAGGCTGTGCCTTCTTATAACACAAACAAACAGTTCCATCCAAAGGCCAACAATTGGGTTGGGTATATCTTCACTGTAAAAGGACAGAGGATTTACATTGCAGGAGATACTGATTACATCCCTGAGATGAAGAACTTTAAGGTAGATATTGCCCTTCTTCCAGTCTCAGGCACTTATGTTAT
>JBFMAM010000216.1:0-3710 GCA_040755805.1 Nitrospirota bacterium | reverse complement strand
AGATGAATCTCATCGGGTTTTATTTCAGTTAGCGTCTTTTTTATTCTTGAAAGTTCTGCTCGGTCATCATTAAAACCTTTTACCAGCATAACTTCAAGCCATATACTGCCTTTGTAAAACTCTCTAAGTCTTTTTAAACCATCAATGATAGTCTCTATTTTCAAAGAATCATGAGGTCTGTTTATACTTCTAAATATTCCCTGTGAAACTGCATCAAGCGATGGAAGGACTGTATCGGCTTCTAACAAATCTTTCTGTACGTCTTCCCTAAAAAGCAATGTTCCATTGGTAAGAACAGCAACGGGAATAGATGTCATCTTTTTTACTTCATGTATAAGATTGCCGATATCCGAATTAAGCGTAGGCTCGCCGGAACCAGAGAAAGTAATGAAATCTACATTTTGTGTTGCAGATATCGATTTTTTTATTTCTTCAACGACAGCCCCCTTTGGGGCAAAAGATCTTCTCTCAACAACTTTTTGGATTGTTCTGCCGAGCTGACAATAAATGCAGTCAAGCGTGCAGGTTTTATATGGAACAATATCTACTCCTAATGAAAACCCTAATCTTCTTGAAGGTACAGGGCCATAAACATATCTCATGTATTATTTGATCCTTTCCCATAAAAGGGATATATCCTGAGCTATTCTGTCGCTGCAAAATTCAACGAGTGGGACACCTTGAACTATCGATTCGCTCACCTCCTGAGAAAAGGGCAATTGTGCCATCACTTCTATGTCTTCTTTCTGGCAAATTTTCTTGATATCCTCGCTATTATCAGGATTAATATCATATTTGTTGATGACTACCTTAGTGGGAACGCCGAAGTGTTTTGACACTTGCGCAACTCTTTCCATATCATAGATCCCCGAAAGTGTTGGTTCAGTGACTATCAGGGCTAAGTCTACATTTGCAAGTGATGCAATTACCGGGCAACCGATCCCTGGAGGTCCATCGATGATTATATAATCCAGATTTTCTTTTTCGGTAATTTCTTTTGCTGCCTGCCTTACTACTGTCACAAGCTTTCCTGAATTTTCTTCGGCAATGCCTAATTTTGCATGCACAAAAGGGCCATATTTTGTACGAGAGATAAACCATTCGCCGGAAACATTTTCTTCCAATGTAATGGCGCCTGCCGGACAGACATAACTACAAATCGTACATCCCTCACATGATATTGGATCAACTGTAAAATTCTCGCTTATTGCGTCAAAGCGACAAACAGAAATACACTCACCACACCCCTGACATAATTCCTTATCAATCATGGCGGTTACGCCGCTTCTGAATTCATGTCTCTCTTTTATTTCAGGTTGCAGCAAGAGGTGTAGGTCTGCTGCATCTACATCGCAATCCACCATGACCTTATTTGTAGCCAGGGCAGCGAAGGATGCGGTTAATACTGTTTTTCCTGTACCACCTTTGCCGCTGATTACAACTATTTGTTTCATCCCGTTAGACCTCCTTTAATTCCCAATGAACTTTTTTAAATATGTTACACATCGTTTATCTTTTTTAAATTTAAGATATATAGGTCTAACGGGGTTCATTTTATTTTTCCTTTCAACCAGCCGATTTTTATTTTTCCTCCAGGTTCGAAATCAGGCACATAGGGTTTTATATCTAATAGAGGTGTCCCATCGATTACATCGATCCCTTTTACAAACAGGATGTTTTCTTCCCGCCTTAAGAGCTTTACTATGGATAAACCGATCTGATTTGGTCTATTTGGATACCTTGTGGCAAATAGTCCCCTGTTTTTTCCATCCAAAAATGGCTTCACTTTTAAGCGATAGCCTCTCGATTTGTGAAATTTGTAGATCAGGATTATATGAGAGAAACCTTCTATATCCTCCAAGCCCTCTTGATATTCTTTGAATATTTCAACCTCGCCTGTTGCCTTTGATCTGGATGGCTGAATCGGTGTCTTTTGTATGCTTTTAAAGGGTGAATGAATTATTCCTATAGGTTTAACTCTCATATTGATAGTTTCTATTTTCTATTAGATTAAACATCTCCTGGAACTTCCTTATATATTCCTTTTTTTCTTCAACTATAGTTATCCCCCTTGAATATAATAGGGCGATTTCTTTATCAAAAGGTATACGCATGAGTATGGGGATATTTTTTTCCTTACAATATAAATCTACTTTATCATCTCCGATATCCGAACGATTTACCACTACTCCATAGGGAATCTGTAATTTTTCCAGAACCTCAACTGCTAAAACCAGGTCATTTAAACCAAAAGGAGTTGGTTCGGTTACTAAAATACAAAAATCACTCCCCTTGACTGAGGCGATAACAGGGCAGGAAGTTCCGGGAGGGGCATCGATTATAACGGTACGTGCAGGATTGATGTATTCCTTGACCTGTTTGATGAGAGGAGGCGACATTATCTCTCCAATGTTTAACTTACCATGAACGAACTGAATACCTCCGCAATTTCCTGTTTCAATTATCCCAATTTCTTTATCGACCTCACTTATCGCATTCCGAGGACATAAAAGACTACAGCCACCACAAGCATGACACAGATGGGGAAAGATTAAAACACTTCCTTTTCTATCGTCATTCTTTGGCATCACTGCAATGGCATTATAGGCGCATACATCCCTGCACTTTCCACAATAATCACATTTTGACTCATTAACCACAGGAATTAGAATCGTAGCTTTCTTTCTATATGTTATGTTTGGCTTAAGAAATAGATGGGCGTTAGGTTCTTCTACATCACAGTCAAGAAATTGGACATTGTTCAGGGCCAATGCTAAATTAACCGCTACTGTAGTTTTACCAGTCCCGCCTTTTCCGCTCGCAACAGAAATAATCATTTCAGATCCTCCATAGTTATTACTTTTCCAACACAGGAAAAACCCCATCCCGTTTCCAATTCTTCCTTATAGGGATTATTGTCATAAATGACTGTGATAATTGGATTTCTGATCTCTCCTGACACTGACATTCCAAGGCAAATGAAGAGAACTAGCCAAATGATTAGCTTTTTCATCAGCTATATTCTACTTCTAAAATATTTCTGGTAGGCCCTTTTCCATGGATCCTTCTTCACCGCCATGTACTCGCTTATAGCCTCCTTTAACGTATTTGCTGCCAGAAGGGCACAATGTTGATTTTCCTCAGGTAGTCCCCCTAAGGCATCCAGAATATCCTGTTGACTGATTTTCAAGGCCTCTTTGATATTTTTCCCCTTTGATATTTCAGTAACCATGCTTCCTGAGGCGATAGTGGGTCCACAACCATCGGTCATGAAAGTAGCTCCGATAATGATGCCGTTGTTAATCTTGAGCCACATCTCCATGGTATCACCACAGGAGCTAGTAACACTAGCAAAACCATTAGCATCCTCCAAATTCCCTAAATTTTTGGGGTTCATGATATGGTCTATAACTGTCTCAGAATAGACCCTCCTCAACTTATTCTTAATGAGTTCTTGAAGCTTATCGAAATCTGAACTCATTGCATTGCCTCCTATTTCAGCGACCCGGAGCTAAATCTTCTCCTATTTAAGTAATGGTTTACCTATCAGGTCTTTTAAGGTTTTCAGATCAGTTATTTGTATCTCTACCTCAGCATTAGAAAAGACATATTCGGGTCCTTTATGCTCAAAATGCTTCTTTGTATAAAGGATATCCACTCCGTGCTCAACAAGGAATTCTGCAAGCTTTATTCCCTTTCCCTTTTCCATT
>JBFMAM010000215.1:0-3730 GCA_040755805.1 Nitrospirota bacterium | reverse complement strand
TATGTTATATCAAAGCATGGTTTATTGGGAGAGGTAAAAAGTAGTTCAATAAGTTATTTTTTCGAAGATATGGTGGGAAGATTAGAAGCGATAAAGAAGTTGAAAAAAGATGTAGATATGGAATTACAATGGCTAAAAAGTGAGCCGAGATAAAACTAAATAGAGGCTTTGTCAGCAACACTTTCAGGAAGAACATCTCGCCTCAAGAGACAAGGCTGAAAAGATCGATTTCGGAATTGTGAGAAGCAATTTAAAATAGTATCTGACAGGGAATCCCCTCCCTTTCAAATACTATCCTCAACTTCTCTCCTTTTTGCGAGAAGAAGCCATCTTCCATGGCCCACTTTATTCCGTATTTTTTGTATGCCCAGTCTGCGTAATGATAATTCAGCCTGTCAAGGATTACGTACTCCACCTTACCCTTAAGCGCCCTAACCAGCCCCTCGGCACCCGGAAGGATCGGTGCTACCATGGCAAAGGTTTTAATCCTTTCCGAGCGAAGGTTTGCCAATGCCTCAATCCTCTTCCTTAATGGTGGCGCCCCCGGTTCAAAGATCCTCCTTATCTGCTCATCTGCCGTGGTTATAGTGAATCCGACCTCGGCATCGTTTGATCTCTTCAGTGTCTCGATGTCCCTTAGGGCAAGAGAGGATTTAGGCTAAAAGCTCAGGGGCATTTATTTTTACATCGACAAACTCACCCCATCTCTCCCTGTGACCTGTAAACCTCTTCATAAATCTGGCATAGCAGTAGACGCAACCATGCTGGCAGCCAACATAAGGGTTTAAAGCATAATCATAGACCTGAGACTTAGACAGGATACCTTTTGCCTTTATCTCCCTGATCTTCATTTCTTAAACTTTATTACGGTTCTGTTAATTCCTAAAGCCGTCCTTGATATAATTTAGCATAGACTGGAAAGGCTATAATCTCATGAGGGGTCTAAAAGCGACTTCATTCAACGACTTCTTCCTGTAACAAACGCTATTGGAGACTCGACAAAAAATGCAGAGTCCACATAGAAATTAACAGTCTGGTGCTACAACGGTCATCGCAAAGTTCTTACAGAAACATGCATTTTTGTATAACTTGATAATTGTCTGCATTTCTTTCGGAAATTTTCATAAGAGCGCGTTTTGTTGCCCTATCCTCCGCGCCTTTCAGATAAGGGAGGTCTTGGTTAAATCATGCACGAATAGAGGGGTTTTTTATTTCTTGGAAAACATTTAGTGATACGATATTGAACGGCTGCCCGTCGAAACGCATTGTGAGACTGTACCAAAGGGCGCATGATTTCTTCACCCGCCCGAAAAGTCAAGGTGCGACACCGCTGGGCTCTTTTAACACTTTAATTCATTTAGTCGAGAACGTCCCCTTATTCCTATTATTCCTCATTCTTAATTGTTACGAAAAGCAGAGGAACTGTCAACTTTCAAGGGCAGACCCCATAAAATCTTCTCATGACGGAGTGATCATAAAGCATCTTTCAAAATCAGGTCTGGAATATTATTAAGATGATACGGACAAATCATCTCTATGCTATTATAAAATACATATGCATCCTATACTATTTAAGCTTGGACCCTTGACAATACACACCTACGGCGTCCTTGTGGCTGCTGGATTTCTGCTCGGCCTCGGCCTCGCTGTCAGGCAGGCGAGAAAGGAGGGTATTCCATCAGATAAGATAGTAGACCTCGGGTTCTATACGCTCCTTTCAGCCATTATAGGATCAAGGCTATTCTTCGTTATTATAAACGCCAACCATTATCTTAAAAATCCCATCGAGATATTTAAGATATGGGAAGGCGGTCTTGTCTTCTACGGAGGCATCTTATTCACTGTCCCAATCGCTGTCTGGTATATAAAAAAGAATGCCTTCGGCGTCTGGAGCACAGCAGATTTGTTTGCGCCTTCAATCGCAATAGGCCATGCTATTGGAAGGCTCGGGTGTTTTGTAGCAGGATGCTGCTATGGAAAACCTGCTGAAGGCCTTCCATGGGCGGTTACATTTACTAACCCCGAATCCCTTGCCCGAATCGGAATACCACTACACCCAACACAACTCTATGAATCTGCAGGAGAGTTAATTAATTTTCTTATACTCATAATCCTGAGAAAATATAAGTCATTCAACGGTCAGCTCTTCCTGACATATCTGCTTCTTTATTCTGTCCTGAGGTTTATAGTCGAATTCTTCAGAGGGGATGTGAGTAGGGGATTTATCACACCTCATCTCTCCCTATCACAAGGAATCAGTATTTTGATGTATTTGGTTGCAATAGTAGGGCTCATTATTCTAAGAAGGAAAAAAAGTTTTGGAGGAGAATAAAATGGATAAATCGCTGGAATTTTTAAAGATGTGTACGAAAGCAGAAGAGATACAAAGAATTTGGAAAATAACAGATGGTGATTTTTATATTATTAAAAAGACAGGTAAAATAAAACCAACCAAAATTCATGTTTTAAATGATTGGGAAACAAAGAGTTATATTATTGACCATAGAGATTATTTTGTCTGGATTCCTCACCTTGACCAGTTGCATGAAATGGTTGATTGGATAAATTGGGAAATTGGAATTAGAAAGAGAGATAAATTAGAGATGTACTATGCAAGGATTTCCGGGGAAGATTACAGAGGGGTAGTTACCGGTGCATCTATGGAACAGCTCTGGCTTGCTTTTTGTCAAAAAATCTTATATAAAAAAATCTGGGATGGGGAAAATTGGATTGAAGACCAAAATAATCGATAGTTATAAGAGCACGTGAGTCTTCATCCTTAAGTGTAGCAATTAGGGTTTCAACTACACGGGCATCTTTTATCTTCCAAAGCCTTCGGATTAATATATATGGTTCTTCTCCAATTTAGTTGCTAAAAAGGGTTCAAGGATTCCAGGATTCCAGGATTCAAGGATGCAACGTGATTTTATTTATTATACACATGGCTGCAAATCTCACAGATTGTGCATTGTGGCAAAAAGCTGGTTGGCCTCGCATAGGTCTATAAGGTGTTGCCGCAGGCCTTTTTCAGCACATCTGCCCTTGCCATTGAATGAAAGTTTTACAACGTTTAGGTTTGATAAAAATTGTCAGCCATTAATTTCAGGATTGTTACGGAAATATCATTTATGTACTATTTGTAAAAATCATAATTGGACGTATTGAGCAATCAGGTTACTAGACCTTGTTATTGCTTTAAGCAAAGAATGTACCAGCTTATGACATATCGATTTTCAATGATACTTAAATATAACCTGTTTACCATCCCACCCAGAAAGCCCCGTCCTTTGGGTGGGGATGAATGGGGTATATGAAAAATATTTCCTTTATCAAAGTCCCACCTTTTAGGTGGGGTGGTTTACAGTTTGGTTTTCTTATACGCAGAAGTGGCCCTTTAGAGTGGCATGTATGCCTTCGGATTTAAATCGAGCCCTGCAATATTCCCTTTCTCAAGATGGTGATATCCGGCTGCTGCAATCATAGCTGCATTGTCTGTACATAACGATATAGGAGGTATAAAGATTTCTACTCCCCTTTCATCTCCCATCTCTTTCATCCTCTTCCTCAGCTCTCTGTTTGCAGCCACCCCGCCAGTGAGGACAACCCGTTTAATGCCCTCTTTTTTGATTGCCCATTCTGTTTTTCTCACAAGGACATCAATTATAGATGCCTGAAAGGATGCAGCACTATCATTAATCCCCCCATGCCCCCCCACCCATCCCTTCCCCTC
>JBFMAM010000214.1:0-3746 GCA_040755805.1 Nitrospirota bacterium | reverse complement strand
AGGTGATATAACGCCTGTCTTAAAGTGGGTAAAAAAGGAGTATGAGGGAGAGATTCGAGAGGCATTCAAGAAGGCATTGGCAGTAAGAGCTAAAGGGCCAGAGGCTAAAGAGCTTGCAGATATGTATTTCTTTGAAACACTTGTGAGACTTCACAGAGCGGGCGAGGGTGCTCCTTACACTGGTCTGAAACCCGGAGAAGCTGTAGAGCCTATAATAGAAGAGGCCGACAAAACGTTGGAGAGTGATTCTGTTGACAAACTCGTAAAACACGTAACAGACGCTGTGGCTGCCGGGATACGTGAACGCTTTACGCATGCCAGCGAAGCAAAAAAGCATGCAGACGAAAGCATTGAGGCTGAACGGGAATTCGTTGAAGCCTATGTCGAATTTACTCACTATGTAGAGCGACTGCACCTCGACGCTGTGGGTCATGGTATACATCACCAGAAGTCTGAAGGAGCAAAGACAGAAGGCCGTCACCATCATTAATGGAGGCACCTATGACGCCGACAGAGACACTAAAGCACGAACATAAAATCATTCTTATGGTACTGGATGCAGCAGAACGCGAAGCAGAGTTCATTCAGGACACCGGCAAAATAAACGCTGATAGAGTTGATAAAATGCTCGATTTCTTCAGGAACTTTGCCGACCGTTGTCACCACGCAAAGGAGGAAAAATACCTCTTTACCGAGATGCAAAAACAGGGCATTTCTGGTGATATTGGGCCCATTGCAATAATGATGCATGAACATGAGGAGGGACGGCAAAGGGTAAAGGCTATGGCAGAAGCACTTCCACAGGCCAGAACTGGTGACCTATCGGCCATCAAATCGTTGAAGAAAAACCTGTTAGCCTATGTAAAACTATTACAGGCTCATATTGACAAGGAAGACAATGTCCTATATCCGATGGCAGACAGGCTTTTTAAACCACAGGATCAAAAGGCGTTATCTGAGGCATTTGAGAAGGTTGAGGCCGAAGAGATGGGAGAAGGGGTACATGAGAAGTATCATCAACTTGCTCATGATCTCGCAAAGAGTACTTTGGGTCTGTCCTGAATGTGGGGCTGATAAATCGGCATTTAAAAGGAGGGTTAAAAATGGCGATCAGACAAATAAAACCTAATATTTACTCAGTAGGTGCAATAGACTGGGATAGAAGATTATTTGATGAACTTATACCACTTCCCGACGGAACAAGTTATAACTCCTACTTGATAAGAGGTAGTGAAAAGATAGCCTTGGTAGATACCGTTGATCCGACTAAAGGACATGAACTTATAGACAATCTTAAGAAATTGAACATAACCAGTATTGATATTGATTATGTTATTGCCAACCATGCTGAGCAGGACCATTCAGGGGCAATACCAAAAATCCTGGAGGTTTATCCAAACGCTAGGGTATTAACCAATTCAAGATGTAAAGATATGCTAATGGATTTGCTTTTAATCCCTGAGGATAAATTTTTAACTATAAACGATAGGGCGACAGTTTCTCTGGGGAACAAAACGCTGGAATTTATCCTTGCTCCATGGGTTCACTGGCCTGAAACAATGTTTACTTATCTTAGAGAGGATAAAATCTTATTCACCTGTGATTTCCTGGGTTCACATCTGGCAGTAAGTGATTTATTTGTATCAGATGAGGCAAAGGTATATGAGTCAGCCAAGCGATATTATGCAGAGATTATGATGCCATTCAGAACGAGTATCAAGAAACATCTGGAAGGTATAAAGGGATTGGAAATCGAGATGATTGCGCCAAGCCATGGCCCGGTTTATCCAATGCCTGAATTTATCCTTAATGCATATAAAGAGTGGACTTCGGATGAGGTAAAGAATGAGGTGATTGTCCCATATATTTCTATGCATGGAAGTACAGAGAAATTAGTCAATTATTTTGTTGATGCCCTGATTAAAAGAGATATAACAGTAAAACCATTCAATTTGACCAGAACAGATATTGGAGAATTAGCAATGGCCCTCGTAAATGCTGCCACAATAGTAATTGGCTCACCCACAGTTTTAGTTGGTCCACATCCTAATATAGTTTATGGGACTTATCTTGTTAATGCCTTAAGGCCAAAATTAAAGTTTGCATCTGTAATTGGCTCTTATGGATGGGGAGGGAGGATGTTAGAACAGATTAAAGGGATTTTGACCAATCTCAAGGTGGAGATAATTGAGCCTGTTATTGTAAAAGGTTATCCAAAGGAAAACGATTTCAAATCATTGGATAGGTTAGCAGATGAAATCCTTCAGGGGCATAAAAAGCATGGCATCATAAAAACCATACCATAAAATTGTTCCACGTGGAACATTTCTTACACCATTTTTAAAAAGACCTTCACTACCTTGGGATCAAACTGTTTTCCTGCCTGTTCACGGATGTAATCACGCACCTTCTCTTCAGGCCACCATGTGTCTCTGTGAACTCAGTGGTTTCTTAAGTGCATTTTTCTGATATAATAAAGCCGCTATTTGTGTCAGCAAAAAGGGAGGAGGTAAATATTATGAGAAGTATAAGCATCATCACCTTTTTAACTATTTTAGTTTCATTGTGCATTCTTTTTGCTTTTGACGCTACAGCCCAAGCGTGTGTAGACTGCCACAAAAATATAATACCTAATATCGTCTCTGACTGGCAACTGAGCAAACATAGCCAGAGTGGAGTAAGTTGCCCGACCTGTCATGGTGATAGGCACTCATCTGATAAAGATGTTGCAAATGTCCAGATTCCCTTGCCAGAAACATGTGGAGTCTGTCATGCAACACAGGTGCAGCAATTCAAGTCAGGAAAACATGCCTTTGGATGGGCTTCTATGAAGGCAATGCCAACAGCTCATTGGCAACCCATGGCATTAATGGAGGGGATGAAAGGTTGCGGAGGTTGCCATAAAATCGGTTTAAAGACAGAGGCCGAGATAAAAGAGTTGAAAAAGGTTGGGGCAGGATTCGGTATCGCCTCATGTGATGCTTGCCATACACGGCATACCTTCTCGGTTCAGGAGGCTAAACAACCACAGGCCTGCCAGACATGCCACATGGGGTTTGACCATCCTCAATGGGAGATGTATTCATCTTCCAAGCATGGTGTCCGGTATTTGCTGAAGCAAAACAAGACCCTTCCAGAAACTACTCCTGCACCGACATGTCAGACCTGCCACATGCAAGAGGGAAACCATACTGTTCTATCAGCATGGGGATTTTTAGCTGTGCGGCTACCGATGCCAGAGGATAATCCCGCATGGCGGGACGACCGTGCGACCATTCTTCAGGGGCTTGGTGTGCTCAACCCTGAGGGGAAACCAACAGCACGACTTGAAGTTGTAAAGGCTGCAAATGTTGCACGACTGACACAGGAAGCCTGGCAAAAAGAGCGTGATAAGATGTTAAAGACATGCAATCAATGCCATTCTATCAACTTTGCAAAGGCGGAATTAGAAAAAGGCGACCAGATGATTAAGGAAGCAGACCATCTGATGGCTGATGCAATTCGCACTATTGCTGCTTTGTATAAAGATGGCATACTTAAAAGACCGAAGAACTATGCTTATCAATTCCCTGATTTGCTCACATTTCATGATGCACCAACTGTGATTGAACAGAAATTGTTTGTGATGTTTCTCGAACATCGGATGAGGACATTCCAAGGTACATTTCACGCTAATCCCGACTATGCACTCTGGTATGGTTGGAGCAAAATGCAAAGGGAACTAACAGAGATCAAGACAACGGCTG
>JBFMAM010000213.1:0-3756 GCA_040755805.1 Nitrospirota bacterium | reverse complement strand
CGGGCAGGGAAATAAGGACATTTGAGGGACATACAGCATCTGTCAATGCAGTGGCATTTTCATCTGACGGTAAATATGCCCTGTCAGGGAGTTATGAAGGGATTGGTTATGACGGCAGCGGTGTTATGAAACTCTGGGACATAGCAACGGGCAGGGAGATAAGGACATTTAAAGGACATCCTTCTGCGCCTGTTTACTCAGTGGCTTTCTCACCTGATGGCCGATACGCTATATCCGGCAGTGATTATTTTTATCTATACGGCCATGAGGCCAGGGATGGAAACATAAAGCTCTGGGAAGTAGCTACAGGGAAAGAGATAAGAACTTTTGTAGGTCATGGACTGAGCAAAGTCAATACATTGATGTTTTCCCCTGATGGCAGATATGTGATATCAGGAGGAGGCGGCACAATCAAATTCTGGGACATTACTACAGGAAAGGAAATCAGGACATTAAAGATTGGGTATCCAGTAAATTTTTCTCCTGATGGCAAGTATGTAATATCAATAGGCAATGAAAAAATTATAAGGCTCTCGGATACGGCAACAGGCGCGGTAATAAGTACATTTCAAGGACATACCGATTATGTCAGATCAGTAAGTTTTTCTCCTGACAACAGATATATTGTATCCGGAAGCAGTGACAAAACCCTGAAACTCTGGGATGTAAACACTGGCAAAGAGATAAGAACATTTAAAGGATATGCTCAGGGGATTCGTTCCGCAGCCTTTTCCTCTGATAGCAGATATGCTGTGTCGGACGCATTGAGGCTATGGAATCTGTCAAACGGCATAGAAATAAAAGCGTTCAAGGGGCATTCAGATGATGTTTTGGCAATAGCGTTTTCTCCTGACAACAGATATATCTTGTCCAGCAGCAAAGACAAAACCCTGAAACTCTGGGACATAGAAACCGGACGGGAGATCAGGACATTCACAGGACATACAGGGAGTGTTTCTTCTATAGCCATATCTCCTGATGGTAAACATGCCTTGTCAGTAAGCAATGAGACTGAAACCTTAAAGTTCTGGGACATAACAACCGGAAATGAAAAAGCGAGCAAAGGAAATATAGGAAGTATTCTCACAATAGCATTTTCTCCTGATGGAAGGCGTGCTTTGCTTGGTAGCAAAAACAGTCTGTGGCTCTTGGATCTTGCAACGGGCAACAGAATAAGAACTTTTATAGGGCATACTAGCTTTGTCCTCTCAGTAGCATTTTCCCCTGACGGCAAGTATGCATTGTCAGGGAGTGATGATGACACAATGAAGCTCTGGGATGTTGCAACAGGGAGGGAAATAAGGACGTTTAAGAGAATTTCTGAGTATCTGGCCGCGATGGGTAATGTTGAATCAGTTGCCTTTTCTCCTGATAGTAGACATGTTGTATCAGGAACTTTTGATCAAGTTATGAAGCTATGGGATACAGAAACAGGTGAAGAGATAAAGACATTCAGGGGACATCTCGGCAGCGTCATTTCAGTAAAGTTCTCACCAGACGGCAGGGTGATATTATCAGGGAGCCGAGATGGAACAATCAGGCTTTGGAATGTTTCCACCGGAAAAGAAATTGCTGTTATAGCGGGATTTGCTGACGGCGAATGGGTGGCAATGACACCGGAGGGTTATTTTAATGCCTCGAACAAAGGTGCGCAATATATTAATGTCAGAATAGGCAACAATGTCTATTCAGTTGATCAGTTTTACAGCAAGTTTTACCGCCCTGAATTTGTGAAATTGGCCCTTGCAGGAAAGGAATTGCCAAAAACTGAGACTTTTATTGATGTTGCTTCTAAAAAACCTGCTCCTTCTGTACAGATATTGTCACCTCGGACAGATGTCACTCTTGATAAGGACAATGTGGTTGTTACTGTCAAAATTACAGATAATGGTGGTGGGGTAGGAGATGTAAATATCTATTTAAATGGTTCTCAGGTGGCAAACGATACAAGAGGAGTAATCATAAAAAGCAAGGAACCGCTCAAAGGGAAAATAATGGACTTCACTATTCCCATTATAGAAGGGAGTAATGAGATAAAAGTCGTAGTGCTTAACACAGAAGGCTCAATGGAATCAACGCCTGTAAGCATAAATGTTTTTTCAAAGGTAGCGCCCAGAAAGCCAAGTCTTTATGCATTAGTGGTTGGAATAAATGAATATAAAAATAAAAATATCTCGCTTAAATATGCAGTACCTGATGCAAGGGCAGTTGCAGAGGCATTAGTAAAAAATGCAAAACCTCTATTTGAGAATGTTGAAGTAAAACTCCTTATCGCTCTCAACGAAACAACAAGGGAGTTTCTTGAGAAGGCTTTTGAAGAAATCAGAGTCAGAATAAAACCGTATGATCTTTTTATATTTTATGATGCGTCTCATGGTATAGTGGATGTTGTTAATAATGAAGAGCAGTATTTCCTTTTGACAAGTAACGTTCTGTTCCTTTCATCAGCAGATATTAACAGGGATGCTTTCAGCCAGAGGAAACTTGCAAGACTCATAGGTAGTATCCCTGCTGAAAAGAAAATCATTATCCTTGACACCTGTAATGCAGGCAGGGGAGGCAAAGAGATACAGATTGCTCTCTTGCAACAGACCAGAGGACTTACAGAAGCAACTGCGATAAAGATTCTTCAGAAAGAGATAGGCTCATCTGTATTCTCTGCATCTTCCGATGCCCAGCAGGCTATCGAAGGTTATAAGGGGCACGGACTGTTCACTTATGTGTTTCTTGAAGGACTGAGTGGCAAGGCTGATGCAAATAAAGACGGATACATTCAAGTGCACGAATTAGCCGAATATGTAAAATATAACGTGGTTACTCTGTCTGAAGACGTTTTTAAAAAACAGCAGACGCCTTTAATAGAGACCAACGCATTTTTCCCGATAGGGAAGGTAAAGTGATTCATGCCACAGATGATATAAAATTCGATCTCTTCTTGACAAACTTTAGAGTTGTGATAGATTTTGTGAAAGAGGTTGTGTTGATTTAATTTTATCTATATTTAAGGAGGGGAATATGTTTACGAAAGTTTACTCAAATAGTGCGTTCTTCTTTCTTTTCTATTTCATTTTGACCCTATTGCCTGTGCATGCTGAGGAGACAATCGATATATCTGCGATGTTTCCGGAACAAATATTGGAACTTAAAGTTGCAGAATCCAAAGAAGAAAGGACAAATGTTTCCTATACGTTTACCAAGCGATATGGTGGTGAATGTCCTGTTGCCTGCATCAGGATTCATTTAGCTCAGGATACCAGACGACAGCCTGAATACTTTTCAAAGGAAAAATGGCAGGTGGCAGTAAACCGAGAAGCGCCTCGTGTAAGAAAAATATCCTCAGGCGGCTGGACAAGCAGCGACAAACAGGATGAAGGGTTTCCAGTGGGTCTTTTCGGGAATTGGCCTGGCGCCGAACTTTCTGCAGGTTTTCGTTTTTATATCTTTTCATGTTACGTAGAAGCCTATGGCAAATATGCCACTTTTGAGTATCTTGACGAAGCTCTGCGTTTTATTTTAAAAAGGATAGGTTGGCTATAATAAGATCAATTGAGGGGAAGGAACATTGTGAATAATGAAAAAAATCCTTAATTTTTTGATAATTGCAATTTTATTATTTAGCAGCGGCTGTGCCGGTCTCTTCAAGGATATCGAAGTCAGTTCACTCATGCAGAAAAAGCGTCACCACGAGGTAATCCAGATCCTACAGCAGGATATCGACCGTAAGGAGGAAATATCGGCATTTCAGTTATATCTGCT
>JBFMAM010000212.1:0-3800 GCA_040755805.1 Nitrospirota bacterium | reverse complement strand
TAGAAATCTAAAAGCGTTAAATTATCTGTCATTGCGAGAACCCGAAGGGTTCGTGGCAATCTCATAGAAAAAGGCGAGATTGCTTCGTTTCACTCGCAATGACAATTCTCTATATCGGGATTTGGGTTATCTTTATCCGGGCAGAGGCGACTTTTGTCACCCATTTTAAAGGGGAGGCTAAAGCCTCCCCCTACCCGTTGGTTTTGCAGAAGATTTTCATATATCTTTTGCAAAAATGTCTTCAATACAAGGTGCCCTTTTGTATGAGTTTATAGACCTCCATGTTATCCTTCGGTTTTAACCTGTATTTCACCATATTTATCATAGACTACCTCTTCTTTGACTGAGACAGCTACCTTATAAAGTATTGTGAGTATAAAGAATCCGATTCCCCAGACACCGAGGGCAATTAATGCCTCGGGTATCGTAGGCCAGTACTCAAATACCCTTTCAAATGGATTGGGGACAAATCCTCCAACAATAAGACTGAGACCCTTTTCAAGCCATAGGGAAAGATATGCTGCCACAGCTGCAAAACCCAGTGCAGACTCATTCCTTCTTGCCTTAGGAATAATCAATATTGGAAGGGCTACTGCTGCAAGGGCAGTACATATCCACATCACCGGAACAAGTTTTGTATATCCATGGATACCGGTAAAGAGATACTTAAAGGGGTGCATATGACCCGGTATATTGCTATAAAAGACAGTAAAGAGTTCAAATCCATAGAAGGCTAGAGTTACTATTAAAAAGTAAGCGGACGTTTTCGCCATTGTCTGAATTGCTTCCCACCCAGGATCGAATCTTGTAAATCTTCTTAAGATTAAAGAAATCACTACCAGGAGGGCTGGCCCTGATGCAAAGGCTGATGAGAGAAACTTCGCTGCCATAATGGCTGTCAGCCAGTAATGCCTTCCAGGGAGTCCCTGATAGAGGAATGCTGTAACTATGTGAATGGAAGGGGCCCAGCAGATCGCAATAATTATGAATGGCTTTATCCAAGCTGCTGGTGGTATCCCCTTTCGCTCTGCCCCTAATACATACCAGCCGCATAAGATATTAAGCAGAAGGTAAACACTAAGGACGACCATGTCAAAGAACATGACAGACCTCGGGGTTGGATGCAGAAGGACATTAAGCACCCGAAGCGGTTGACCCATATCAACAAAAATGAAGAGCATACACATTGTCACACAGGCAACAGCAACAAACTCACCCAGGACGGCAATCCTTCCATATTTCTTGTAGTTATGGAGGTAATAAGGCAGGACTATTGTAACTGCGGAGGCTGCAACGCCAACAAGAAAGGTAAACTGTCCTATATAAAGCCCCCACGAGACATCCCTGCTCATGCCTGTTATTCCCAGGCCAACACGAAACTGATAAAGGTAAGAAATAAACCCTACGCCGATAACAGCGAGTAAAAAAATTACCCATCCCCAGTATGTTCGACTTCCTTTTAACGCCGTTTCAAGCATTGCTTAACCTCCTATATTATGTAATAAACACTGGGCCTTGTCCCGAGCTCGGATTTGCGCCGAATAGTGTATTTTGAACGAACAATTTTGCTGACTTCCGAGTCTGGGTCTTCAAGATCACCAAAAATCAATGCACCCTTTGATTCCTCAACACAGGCAGGCTTAAGACCTTTGGCGAGCCTCTCATAACAGAAAGTGCACTTTTCCACAACCCCCTTCATCCTTGTCGGATATTCCTTATTCTCCTCCTTTATAAAAGGCCTTGGGTCTCTCCAGTTGAAACTCCTTGCTCCAAAGGGACATGCGGCCATACAGAATCTGCACCCAATGCAGCGATGCATGTCCATCATGACGATTCCATCTTCTCTCTTAAATGTAGCCTTTGTTGGGCACACCCTTACACAAGCGGGATTATCACACTGGTTGCAAAGCACCAAAAAGGGCATATGTTTTATATTCTCTCCCATGTATTCATGTTCCTGTCCAGGAAATGCGTGCTCAAAAGTCTCTTTCCAGAGCCATTTTATCTCCTCCTTTTGATTACCGATATCAGGAACGTTGTGGATACGATGGCAGGCATCTATGACCCTTTTATAATCATCCTCTGTCTTAAACTTTCTCATATCCACTACCATGGCCCATCTTTTTGCTACCAAGGCTTCTGGAGATGGCAAAACCTGAGAAGCCTCCGGCCAGCTTTTCCGAAGCTCATTAATAGCCGATATGCCCCCGAGACCCAAAATGGTAGAAATTCCAGCTATCTTTAAAAATTCTCTTCTATTAATGCTCATGTCTCTTTCTCCTTTGGCTCGATATGGCAATCCCAGCAGTAAGGTTTTACAGCCGCATAGTTGTGGCATTCATCACAAAACTTTTTCTTGTTTGAATGACACTTCATGCATGTATTTTGAAGACTCATGTCAAACTTCTTCCCGCCAATACCTACGTAAATCCTATCGCCCCCGCGGACAACCGAATCTCTCCAGTCGTTCAATAATTTCATATGCTCGGTCTTCATAAATTCCTTCGTCTCTACGCATTTTCTCTCATTCTCTGGTAACTTTTGGATTTCAGGGGTGTCAATTTTTGGGTCTGGTTTGGCAACTACCTTTCCCGTACTTAATAGGAAAGGAAATGTTGCCAAAGCGGCAAAGATAATAATTCCGATGATAATCTTCCATCCGTCATGCATTCTATTTACCCTCCATTCCTGGGAGTGGTTCGCCACGCAGATTGGTTGTTCTCTTCTTCTCCCCCTTGCATACCAATGCATTCGCAACCATCTCGTGAACGCCGGTGACAGTCACACCGGGAACCCAATAATCCATAAGGGGTGGAAGGACGGCTCTGTCAATCGCACAAATACAGGCCAGCATGTTCACCCCGTGTTTCTCATGAACATACTTCACGGCATTTGCCCTGGGGAAGCCTCCCCTCATCCTTAATTCCATATCTTCTGATGCATTTAAGCCAGAGCCGCTGCCGCAGCAGAAGTTCTGCTCCCTGATGGTATTTGGCGGCATCTCGTAGAAATGGTTGCATACATTCTTGATGATATACCGGGGCTCCTCAAAGATTCCCATACCTCTTGAGGTATTACAGGAGTCATGGAAGGTAACTATCAGGTTGTCGTTTCTACTTGGGTCGAGTTTTAGTTTGCCGTGCCTGATAAGGTCAGCAGTAAATTCACAGATATGAACCAGCTTCGTGGATTTTGCATTCTCGAATTTCGTGCCTGTAATAGGGGAGACCGGTTCCTCAAGGAAATCAGGGGGGCCATTCCATGTATTCATATACTGATGGATAACCCTCCACATATGGCCGCATTCTCCTCCAAGAATCCATTTCACCCCTAACCTCTTGGCTTCGGCGTATATCTTGGCGTTGAGCCTTTTCGCCATCTCATTTGAGGTGAAAAAGCCGAAGTTTCCACCATCAGAGGCATATGTGCTCCAGGTGTAGTCGAGTCCGAGCTCGTGGAAGAGCAACATAGTGCCCATGGTAAGGTATGTGCCCCGTTCATCAAAGTAATCACCAGAAGGCACGACATAGAGTATCTCGGCGCCCTTTCTGTTGTGGGTTGGCGTTACTCTGATACCCGTTACAGTCTCTAAATCGTTTATATACATATCGAAATATTCTCTGAATGTATGGGGCAAAATGCCGAGGTGATTTCCTGTCCTGTAGCATTTCGCCACAGAAGCAGAGAGCCAATGGATGTTTAAACCCAAAAGATTGAGGAGTTCTCTGCCCATTATCGTGATCTCAGCCGTATCAATTCCATAAGGGCAGAAGAGCGAGCAGCGACGACACTCGGTACAT
>JBFMAM010000211.1:0-3811 GCA_040755805.1 Nitrospirota bacterium | reverse complement strand
TTAATTATATTCTTTAACCAGAAATGCAGACATGCTGAACCTGTCGAAAACTACGTTTTAATTATAACAGTATAAGAAAGAAATTCAATTACATTTACCTCAATCCTTACCTCGGTACGAGTCGATTCCGACCTTCCCTCTACGTCATAGACCATTCAATATTTATTTTGCTAAACTGCAACAATTTATATAGAATAATGGAAAAGACCCTTTCAAAATTGCCTTTATTTCGCATTGAGAGAATTCTCAGAATTCTATTAATTATAAGTGGAATGATGATTGCTTACAACATCGGCGCAAATGAACTTGTGACCATTTTAGGCCCGGTCATTTATTTCGGATTGATTGGTAAAATGCAGGCGTCTTTAATAGGTTCCCTTTTCGTATTTCTCGGTGCTTTCATCTTAAGCCACCGTGTAATAGAAACAATCGGCAAAGGAATAACCACATTAGACCCCTATTCAGGATTTGCCGCCCAGTTCGGAGCGGGCAGTTGTGTATTACTTTTCACCTTCCTGGGAATGCCCATTTCGACAACTTATTGCATCATCGGAGGAATTAGCGGTGTCGGGATGTTAAAAGGAATGAAAACGGTAAGGATTGGACTGGTTAAAAAATAATTGCAAATTGGGTTTTGGCCCCATCTTTAGCCTTTTTAATCTGTTTTGCAATTATGAAGACGATTTCTTGACTTTTCATCCACATATTGTAAAATATAATAAAAAACTTATCTTAGGGAGGTATGAGTTATGGCAAAGGCTAAGAAATCAAAGCAATTGAGTTTCGCTATGCCGAACAGGGTTGGATTGCTTTCAGAGGTCAGCACGGCAATCGCTGGCGCAAAGGTCAATATTAATGCCGTCCACGCATATGAGATTGAAGACAAGGCATACTTTATGCTCATCACTGATAGCAATGCAAAGGCAAAGAAGGCACTATCTCCGTTGGGGGTTGAGATCAAAGAAGAGGATGTAGTTACAGTAGAAATGCCAAACAAGGTTGGAGAATTACAGAAGGTTGCAAAGAAGATTGCTGATGCAGGAATTGATATCAACTACATGTATGGAACTACCGGTGCTGGTAAATCATCAACCTGTGTCTTTAAAACAGCAGACGATAAAAAGGCAATTAAAGTAATAAATAAATAAAAATTCCAAATGACAAAGCTCAAATGTCAAATGTTTTGACTTTTGGATTTAGGATTTTAAATTTGGAATTTGGATTTTAGAATTTGGAATTTTATCATATGGGTGTTGAATCCTTAGCAGAGGGAATATGTTGCCTTCATCTCGAAAAAAGGATAGTCGAAAGGATAAGTAGAGGTATCCCTATAGACAAAAGGCCTGATCTTGTTCTCTGGATATGCCACTTCCCTCTACCCTCCTTATCAGGCATCCAGTGTTCTGTCATTACCAATGGTACTCACTGCCCGCATAATGGTCCTTATTGCACAAACTAAACCACAGAGAACACAGAGATTTGAAATATTGAATCAAAAACAGGCAGGATATAGTATTTGAGCGGATTCTTTTGCCGATCCTGAACTTGATTCAGGACCAGATAGTATATGTATAAAAATCAAGAGGCAAAAGCCCTCGGAGTCCCGATTTATCGGGACGAGAATGAGCGAAAGTACTATATCCTGCCTGAAAACATAATTATGTTTCGTTAAACCTTCCATTTGTCACTTTTTTTCCTATGTTCCTCTACCTCTTTTCTCTTTGCCTCAAAGCCTCTCTTTCCCATCATGCCATAGGTAAGATTCTTGCCCTCCTCAACACCTGGCTGGTTGAAAGGATTTACCCCATAAAGGAATCCTGTAAAGGCTGTTACAAGTTCAAAGAAATGGAATAACTGTCCCATGTGATACGCATCAATCCGCGGTATTATAATTGTCATGCTCGGCCTTCCAGCCTTTGCTAAGGCAAGCTCTGTGGCTTCTTCCTCTGCCTTTATAAGCTCAGATAGTGTATGGCCTGAGAGGTAGTTAAAGCCCTCCGTATTCCTAAATACATCGGGTATTTTTACATCAACACCGTGGTTATTAATCTCAATAAATATCAGAACCTTATCCTGGGGTCCTTCAATCCATAACTGTAGCTGTGAGTGCTGGTCTGTTACACCTACAGAAGGATATGGCGTAAGACCCATCTGGAGTTTTCCGAGACTCTCTGCCCAGAGCTGGCAGAACCATTCAGATAATGATTTCAGGCCATCTGCATATGCCACCATCACATTGATAGTCCTATGTTCTTCTTTATCCATTAGGTAAAGCAATGTCCCGAATAGATATGCAGGGTTTTTCCATAGCTCAGGTTGGGAGCACCTTTTATGGATATCCTCAGCACCCCTCAGCAGCTCGTCAGAATCAGTGCCTATAACCTCTGCAAGCAAAAGCCCAACAGGACTCAATACAGAATATCTACCCACAACGCCCTGGGGTATAGCGAGGGCTCTCAGTCCTTCTTTAATAACAATTCTCCTGAGATTTTCCTTTTCAGGATCTGTTGTAGCTATAAATCTCTTTGATGCATCATTTCCGAGCACCCTTTTCATTTCATCCCACAATATCATAAAGGATGCTGCTGTCTCCGCAGTGCTACCTGACTTTGATATTACATTTACAGAGGTTGTTTTTAAATCTATCAGAGAAAGTATCTGTCTTAATGTCCTCGGGTCAACATTGTCATAGATGAATACCCTCGGCCTTTTTTGAAGGTTATGGAAAGGACTCAGTGCCTCTAATATTGCTCTTGGTCCGAGGGCTGAACCACCAATACCGAGGATCAGGAAATTCTCTGACTCTATTCTGACCTCTTCTGCAATCTTCTTTATCTTATAGGTATCCTGAGAAATGAGGTCTATGAATGCGAGCTCAGGCCAGAGCCTATCCTTTATCTGTTTATGTGCTTCTTCCACTCTCCCTCTGAAATTTTCTACTGTACGCTCTGAAAGTCCTCTGGCACCAATCACCTCTTCCATCATATTCGAAAAATTAAGCTCTATCATCCAATGCCTCCCTCGGTACTCATGATACACGATGCATGATGCATGATGCATGATTTAAGTCTTTATCTTGCATCTTGTATCATGTATCCTGCATCTTCACAATTCTTTTGCAACCTTTAACCCTTCTATTAAAATCACGATAAAAACAACGGTAAATCCAATAAGAACACCAAAGATGTTTATCAGTTTATAAATGATAAGGATGATGAGGATAAAGGCAAGGATAGAGAGCCTTAGAAGACTGAAGAAGATGATCGCTGCAGTTGGCCTTTGCGTTCTGATAAGACCTTCAACCCCTCGTGCAAGACCTCTGAGATTTGCGAGACCAAGGGTTCCTCCGATAAGAATACTTATAGGAAGCCTCTTCCACTCAATAAATGCTGAAATGATTGATATGGGCAGGAGAATAATGATTGCCTGTTTATAAATCCTTTTTATTAGGAGGTTCATTATTTTTGTCTGATTTGGTTGCCATCCTGTAAAGCTCTCTAAAGCCTGCTATGATACCTAATATCAGAAAAATGACCGTGAGCCACGGACGGGTAATGACCCCGAACCACTTATCCATGGCATAATCAAGTCCGTATCCCATTGCAAGACCGATAAAGGTCGAAAATACAAGAGTAAGTCCTATAGTACTTGCATCGAGGAGCTGTCTGAAAAATGATTTATCTGGCATACCCTTTCCTTAAATAAATTTTAACACATATCAACACTAAAATAACCAATGACCAAATTCCAATAACCAAATATCTTTTTCTTATTTTTATTAGGTGATTAGAGTTGGAGGGTATAACCAATA
>JBFMAM010000210.1:0-3815 GCA_040755805.1 Nitrospirota bacterium | reverse complement strand
CCTATCTACCCTGTACTGTGCAAGGGCATGGGAGGAAACCTCTGAAATAACATGTGTGCATCCTGATAAGAACATATCTTTTAACAGACTCTGGAAGTCTAAGGATTCGGGTGTTGTATAAAGTGCGGGGTAGACCCTGTTCTTTATCATGTATTGTATTGTGCCGATCAGGCCAACATCCTTCCCCCATGATTCGAGTATAGACTTGAGGATATATGTTGTCGTTGTCTTTCCGTTTGTGCCAGTTATACCTATCAGGGTGAGACTCTCTGATGGCATTCCATAAAAATTATTAGCTATACAGGCAAGCGCTTTTCTACTGTTTTTAACACGGATAAAAATCAGTGACGGGTTATTAATCCCCCCTCGCCCCCCTTTAAAATCCCCCTCAGCCCCCCTTTTCCAAAGGGGGGTGTGGGGGGATTCGGGGGGATTTGCTTTTTCATGCACTATCACAATTGCACCCCTTTTAATCGCCTCTCTGATAAAATCATGGCCATCATGC
This sequence comes from Nitrospirota bacterium, assembly GCA_040755805.1. Classification (GTDB taxonomy): domain Bacteria; phylum Nitrospirota; class Thermodesulfovibrionia; order Thermodesulfovibrionales; family SM23-35; genus JBFMAM01. The sequence goes on along the minus strand of JBFMAM010000210.1, from coordinate 3,310 downwards.
CTTTCGCCCTTCATAGCTACAAACAGGTAACCATCTTTTACCTTCCGCGAATCATAAGCCACACCCGATATATCTATATCCAGTGAAGAATTAGCGGTTAGCGTATAGCGGTTAGCGGTTAGTTCGTTTCTACTAACTGCTAACTGCTCACTGCTAACAGCTTTCTTGTTACTCGTAACTCGTAAATCCTTACCCGTTACCAAGTCAATGTAATCGCAACCCTGAAGAAGTTCTTTAAGTTTCATCTTGATACCAATAAGGGATTCTGGTAAATGTTATCTTCTCTTGGTATATTAAGATATGATAACGTCTGGTTAGCAATATCCTTGAAAACAGGCGCAGCTACTACGCCTCCATAAATCTGTCCCTTAGGTTCGTAGACAACAACAATTATTGCAAGCCTTGGGTTATCAGCCGGGACAAACCCCACAAAGGAACTGACAAATTTTTCTCTGGAGTACCTCTTTGTCTTCGGATCAATAATCTGTGCTGTCCCTGTCTTGCCTGCAACCTCATTTCCCTCGATAGATGCGCTTTTGCCAGTTCCCCCCTCTTCTACAACGCCCTTTAATATATCTTTAAATATTTCTGAAGTCTTTGTAGAAATTATGCGCTTCCTCTCCCTATCTCTGAATGAGACGAGCACGTGGCCCTCAGGGGAGATTATCTCGGATACAATATGCGGCCTTACAAGAAATCCTCCATTTGCAATTGCAGAATAAGCCCTTAGTACCTGAAGTGGTGTTACCGCAACCTCCTGCCCAATAGGTATAGCACCAATAGATGTCCCTGACCACCTTTCAGGGGGCCGTATCCAGCCTGAGACCTCACCAGGTAAGTCTATCTCTGTCTTTTCGCCGAACCCAAAGAGTCTTGCATATTTATAAAGCCTTTCCTTTCCGAGTCTCATACCAATGATGATAGAACCCACGTTTGAGGATTTCTGTATAACCTCCCTGAATGTCAGGATCCCATATCTGTGGACATCACGAATAGTCTTACCTCCAGCCTCGATACCCCCTTTACTAACGTCAAATAATGTATCAGGTTTTGCGACCTTTTCTTCAAGTGCAGCAACACCGATAACGATCTTGAATGTAGAGCCTGGTTCATAACAGTCAGTTATCGCCCTGTTCCTCTTCTCAAAATCACTGGCCTTTTCTCGGCGGTTAGGGTCATATGCAGGTCTGTTAGCAAGGGCCAGTATCTCACCTGTAAAAGGATCCATCATGATGGCTGATACAGCAGCAGCCCTCCATTTCGACATCGCATTCTCGATCTCCTTTTCGACAATGGACTGTAGTACTCCATCTATTGTGAGCACAATGTTATTCCCTTTTGCCTCTATATTTACACCCGATGAGAGTGTCCTACCACTTGCATCCCTACCAAAGAATACCTTTCCACCTCCTGTTTTCAGATATCCGTCATATTGGAGTTCTATGCCTTCAAGTGCCTGGTTGTCCACATCAACAAGGCCAAGGATATGAGAGGCGAGTTCCCCTTCCGGGTAAAATCTTTTTGCTTCGGTCCGAAAACCCAGACCTTTAATATTAAGCTCTTTTACCCTCTCTGCAGTATCAGGCTCGAGCTTCCTTTCGACCCATGCAAATCTTCCATCTTCAGGTATCTTTGCAAGAATAACATCGGGTTCCTTCGCCATGACCGATGCGAGTTTCTCTGCACTGTCATTATTAAGATTAAGGCTTTCAGGGTCACAATATAGAGATTCGAGCTCGAGGTTTAATGCAAGCTCTCTTCCACGCCTGTCAAATATTATTCCCCTTCTCACCTGGAGGTCTTCAACCTTTAAATGTTGCATCTTAGCCTTTTCCGAAAGATGCTTGTGGTTCAGTATCATAAGGTCTGTAAGACGCAGTGATATTGCAAAGAAACTAAAAATGATTATGGTATTCAAAATGATCGCCCTCTTTTTATTCAAACCATCCCCCCTGCAATCAGGGTTCAGCCAATTGCCCCCGCTTCAGTGAGGCCTTATAAGGCTGAGAGCCCTTCTGTCTCTTCACATATATTACCCTGACCCTGTCTGGAAAAACAAAGCCGTAGTTTCTGCTAAGAGATGCATTTACTCTTTCAAAAGATAGGAGGCTTGCCTTTTCGGCACGAAGCATCTTTCTCTCTTTAAGACACTCTATCCTCTTTTTTTCAAGGTCACCGAGATTGTATTCTAACGTCACAACATTGGACCTTAGCCATACAATACAGAACACACCAAAAAGCAAGAGGGTAATAAATAAAGGCTTAAGAATAAATGATAACATATTTCTATTGCTACCAGTGCGTATCATATCCTCTCTGCTGCTCTGAGTTTTGCACTCCGTGAAGAAGGATTTAAAGTGCGTTCTTCATGGCGTGGGGTTAAGGGTTTTTTTGTAATAATTTTGAGTAACCCCTTTTTTGAACTATCTGCTATAAAATTTTTAACTATCCTGTCTTCGAGTGAGTGGTAAGAGATAATGCACAACCTCCCGCCCTTTTTAAGGAGTCTTAATGAGGAATCGAGCCCTGCTCTGAGCTCGTCAAGCTCTCTATTTACCTCTATCCTCAATGCCTGGAATGTCTTTGTTGCAGGATGGAATCTTCCCCTTCTACAATATACACTCTCCACAATACCTGATAGTTCAGAACAGGTATCAATCGTTTTTTTACTTCTCCTTCTGACTATTGCCTTTGATATTTTTCTCGATAGGCGCTCTTCGCCGAATTCACTCAATATTCGTTCAAGTTCCTTTTCAGGGTATCTATTTACAACATCCCATGCAGACAACTTCTGCCTTCTATCCATCCTCATATCCAGACGTTTATCAGAGATAAAACTGAATCCCCTTTCGAGATTCTTTAGTTGCAACATCGATATGCCGAGGTCAAAAAGGATGCCATCAACCTCAGAGATTCCTTCTGAGTAGAGCAGATTTTCCATATCTGAAAAATTTCCCCTTTTCAGGATGACCCTTCTGTCCGAGAGCCTCTTTTCAGCAACCTTCAGGGCTTCATCATCCCTGTCAATGCCGATGAGTCTCCCCTCAGAAGCCATTAACTTTAATATCTCCTCTGAATGTCCCCCGGGTCCAATTGTTGTATCTACATATATTCCACCCGGCACTGGTTTGAGAGTCTCGACAACCTTTTTGAGAAGCACGGGGAGATGAGTAATTTCCACAATGAGCTAATCTCCCTGTAATCTCTACAGGCTGTGAACTGCAAGTCCTCTTCGAAGATCTTCTTTATCCATATTTAAAGGATCAAAAAGTGCACCATGTTCGCCCCTGTCCCAGAGCTCGATTCTTTC
>JBFMAM010000209.1:0-3825 GCA_040755805.1 Nitrospirota bacterium | reverse complement strand
GTTAACAGTCTTATTATTTGAGATGTTTGTAACCTTCAACTCTGTACCGAAGGGATATTCTTTATGAGCACAGGTCAGGGCATACATATCAAATATCTCTCCTGAAGATGTTGGCCTGCCATGAAAATCAGGACCGTACCATGAGGCAGTAGCATAGGTTGCTCTGGGATAGGATTCATAGCGTGCAGTAGTACATGAGGCAAGAGAGATGATAGCGATGAGTATTATGTTAAGACAGTTTCCTGGGTTTACAGAGTTTCTTGTGTTTACACGGTTTGCATAGTTTACATAGTTTGCCAAGTTCATATAGTTACACAAATAAACCATGAAAACCAAGTAAACCACCACACCTTTACAGGTGTGGCTTTTCCTATTACTGGCTTCGCCAGCAAATCATCCCATTCATCCCCGTCTTTACAGACAGGGCTTTCTGGTGTGGTGGTAAACCCCGCACCACGTGTTTACACACGTGCCCCACACCAATCATTGGTGTCGGGGCGTGGCTTTCTGTGGTGCGGGGTAAACCGTGCAAACTCAAAAAACTGTTTCAACTTAGTACCCTTTTTTAAAGTATATATCTGCTCAGGTCTTCGTCCTTCACGATTTCGTTTAGCTTTTCTCTGACATACCTGCTGTCTATCACGAGTCTTCCATTCCTTTTCTCAGGTGCCTCAAAAGAAATGTCTTCAAGAAGTTTTTCGAGAACGGTATGTAGCCTTCTTGCACCAATATTTTCTGTCTTTTCATTCACGTGTGCAGCAATATCAGCAATCTCGTCAATAGCATCTTCTGTAAAATCTATTTCTACATTTTCTGTAGAAAGCAATGCAGTATATTGTTTAATCAAGGCGTTATGAGGTTCTGTCAGTATTCTCACAAACTCATCCTTGCCGAGTGCGTCAAGTTCAACCCTTATAGGAAACCTTCCTTGGAGCTCGGGGATCAGGTCAGATGGTTTAGTCATGTGAAAAGCTCCGGCAGCTATAAAAAGGATATGCTCTGTTTTTATAGGTCCATGCTTTGTTGTGACTGTGCAGCCTTCAACTATTGGCAGGAGGTCTCTCTGGACGCCTTCTCGTGAAACATCAGGGCCATGCGTATAGCCTCTACTCGCTATCTTATCTATTTCGTCAACGAATACAATACCTGACTGCTCAACCTTTTCAATCGCCTCCTTTGTCACTTTATCCATATCAATGAGTTTATTTGCCTCTTCCTGCAGCAGTATACTCAATGCCTCAGGGACCTTCACCTTCTTCCTCTTTGATTTTTCAGGTAAGAAACTGCCGAGCATCTCCTTAAGGTTTATCTCAAGCTCTTCAAGCCCCACATTTGAAACAACACCGAAAGGTATCATCCTTTCTCTCACCTCAATATCCACATATCTACTATCAAGTTTTCCATTTCTAAGTTGTGTCCTGAGCCTTTCCCTTGTCTCCTTATACCTTTCCCTTTCTTCCTCTTCAAGCCCCGTCCCCCTTATCGTTTTTGGCTGTGGGAGGAGAAGATCAAGGAGACGTTCCTCCGCAAAACCTTTTGCCCTTTCCTGAACCTTTTCTACATGTTCTGATTTAACCATGCTTATGGATATCTCTGTCAGGTCCCTTATCATTGATTCCACATCACGGCCTACATAGCCCACCTCTGTGAACTTTGATGCCTCTACCTTAATAAATGGTGCATTTGCGAGCCTTGAGAGTCTCCTTGCTATCTCAGTCTTACCCACGCCTGTAGGGCCTATCATAATTATGTTCTTTGGCAAGACCTCATCTTTTAATTCAGGAGAAAGCCTCAGCCTCCTCCACCTGTTCCTCATAGCAATGGCAACTGCTTTCTTTGCTTTATCCTGCCCTATGATGTATTTGTCGAGCTCTTCTACTATTTTTCTCGGTGTAAGATTATCCATATTTTATAGCAGCTCCTCTATGATAATATTTTCGTTTGTGTAGATACAGATATCCGAAGTAATCTTCATAGATTTCTCCACTATCTCTCTTGCAGAAAGTGATGTATTTTCGTAAAGTGCCCTCGCTGATGCCTGAGCAAATGGGCCTCCAGAACCGATGGCTGCAACTCCATCATCAGGTTCGATAACATCACCTGTGCCTGAGACCATAAAGGTGTGTTCTATGTCAGCCACTATCAAAAGGGCCTCGAGCCTCCTTAGAACCTTATCTGTTCTCCAGTCTTTTGCAAGCTCAACAGCAGCTCTGGTTATATTCCCTCTGTAGGATTCGAGCTTGCCTTCGAATTTTTCAAATAATGTGAGTGCATCGGCTGTTGCTCCAGAAAAACCCGCAAGTATCCTTTCACCGTATATCTTCCTTATCTTTCTTGCATTGTGTTTAAGAATAGTATTCCCAACTGTAACCTGCCCATCTCCACCTATCGCAACCTTGCCATTACGCCTGACGCATAATATCGTAGTACCTTTAAACATTGTATCTCCGCTTTTATATATGAATCGTCTTGAATTAGAACTGCAAAATACAAATTTCCAAAACATCTTGCAAGTCAGTCATTCCGCACTTGCCTGTCCTCACGAAAGTGGGGAATGCGGAATCCAGCTTCTTTTTTCTGGATTCCTGCTTCCGCAGGAATGACATGAAAGAATAGCATATTAAAATACCAAATAGAACTTCGAAAAATTCTTTTTATCATTTTTATGATACATCATTATGTTCCTCTTTTGCAAAAGGATGTGCCCTATCATAAACATCCATTAAATGTGTAACATCGAGATGGGTATACTTCTGAGTTGTCGAAAGTGATGAATGACCCAGAAGCTCCTGTAACACCCTGAGGTCTGCACCACCCTGAAGTAGATGGGTCGCAAAAGTATGTCTCAGTGTGTGAGGCCCTATCTGTCTGTCAATGCCTAAAACCTTTGCATATTTTACTACTATACGTCTTACTCCCCTATCTGTTAATCTTGTGCCTCTTCTATTAAGGAATAAGGCATTATCCTTACTTTTGAGCAATATCCTCTCTACCATATAGGATTTGATGGCGTCTATAGCCTTTGACCCTACAGGTAAAATACGCTCTTTCCTTCCCTTTCCTCTTACCTTTATCAGGCCTTCTCTTATATTGAGGTCGTCTATATCGAGTCCCGAAAGTTCACTCACCCTCGGACCGCTCGAATAGAGAAGTTCAAGGATGGCCCTGTCTCTTGCAAGTATAAAGCCTATCCCTTCAGGCTTCTCAACAAGAGAAAATACATCATCAATAGAAAGAAATCTTGGAAGCAACCTCGGAACCCGTGGGTTTGAAACAAGTTTTGCAGGGTTTGATTTTATATAGCCCTCTCTGTGAAGGAATTTAAAGAATGACCTTATAGTGGCGAGCCTTCTGCTGGCGGTAGCCTTTTTAAGCCCACCCTTAATCTGTTCTGCAATAAAACCACGCACATCTATCATGTCTATACCCTCGGGTTCTATTTTTACCCTGTTAGAAAGACCCACCTCTTGGGGCCCACCCTTTCTAACAGGGTTTACGTATTCGAAAAATTCTTTGAGGTCTTTTCTGTATGCCCGCAGTGTATGGGATGATGCAGCCCTTTCAACCTCATGATACCTTATAAATTTATCAATATAGTCGATCATAGTACATATTTTAGCATTTTACAGCAGTTAATACTTTAAGAGGACGGTTGTACGGGGGAATTCAGGGGGTTGTTTCAGAAAGATTGCCCGACAAGCGGGAATGACAACCAGAAAACAGTAATGAGGTTTGTTAAGGTACGATGTTTAGCATATAGAATCGGGACTGTCCCTGAAGTATAAGTGCGATAGATTTGTGAAGATCAGAAACTAGTAAAAATAG
>JBFMAM010000208.1:0-3845 GCA_040755805.1 Nitrospirota bacterium | reverse complement strand
CTCCGTCTTTTTTCTCAACCTTTTTCGGGAATTCAAAAAGTATGAGACCCTTTTCTTTGTCGAGAGGGTGACATGTCTCACACCCTTGTTCTTTCAATGCCTTGACATGTTTATCATGATCAAAAATTACCTGTGGACGTTCTAATTCTTCAAAAATCTCGGTATGGGCAATGCCAATCTTGTTCTCGGGTTTGATCTCTTTTATTGGTTTGACTTCTTTAGGAGTAACTGGTGCCTCGGTTGAATAAACATAACGTAAACCATAAACAATGAAGAGCAGAAGACTTATGCTTATTACAAAGAATAATATCTTTTTCTTCATAACCCTTCCCTTCCTTGTTTAATGCCCTGCTTCCGGTTCGGGAGCTTCTTCTCCAATCCAGAATTTTTTAGGAATCTCCATCGTCTTAACCAATAATTCATCAAAAAACATAGTCTTAACATGTTTAATTTCATCATAACATTCGATAACGTCTGTAATACCCCTATTACAGTTATGGCATGGGGTAATACATATCTTTGCACCCGTTGCCTTAATCTGTTCCATCTTTACTCTATTTCCTTTAGCCTTGTGTTTCTTCCATTGGGACAATGCAGCAAGCCCACCACCTGCATTACAGCAGAAATTGTGCTGCCGGTTTGGGTACATCTCTCTGAAATCCTCACACGTTGCATTAACGATGTATCTGAATTTTTCTGCTGCGTCACCTGCCCTCCTTATAATGTTACAAGGATCCTGCAAAGTGACGGGTTCTTTAATCTTTCTCGCTATCTTAATCTTTCCCTCCTTCATAAGGTCATAGTAAAACTCACCAGGATGCATCACTTCATATGGTAGCTCTTTCCATCCTAACATCATTGGCGCCACATAACTTGTGGCAAAACGAGGGTGCCCTCATTCAGTCAAGACCATTTTTTTGACTCTCAGTCGAAAGGCATTCTCAAAAAGTCCTCGCACAATCCTGTTCATTGTCACAAAGTCACGTATAAACATACCCATGTTGGCACTATCCCAGACATCCGCTGCGGGCACTGTCCAGTCAATACCTGCAACATTCATAATCTTGGCTATGCGTGCTATATGGTAAACACCTGTCTTAGGCTCAGCGCCAAGAGGAAACCATGCAACCTCTGCTCCTTCCTTATCGATAGGAATGCGTAGATTCTTAAGCTCAGCGCCTGCCTCCTCCTCTTGCCACTGCACGCTGTCAAGCCAGTCATTCTGGGAAAGCCAGACCTGATTCAACGTAGCAGCATAGCTGTGGTCCTGGTCCATCTGGAATTGGGGCACTACCCCTAAAAGGAAACATATACGTCGGACCATCCCTATCTGATACGTCAGATCCAGCCCATAGGGGCAGTACATGCTACAGCGATGACAGATATTACATTCAGTGAATACTATACGTGCACATTGTTTTATGAATTCTGCATCAACCTTTCCATTCCTCTTTATCATCTCCCATAAGGTCATCCTGACTTTAGCTACTGGTGCATAGGTTGGGTCTTTATCATTGGATAGATACCATTGACAGGCCGGAGCACATAGCCCGCAATGGATACAGGTCTCTAAAGGTGCTAAAAATCGTCCAGAATTTTTTCTTAGATTCAGAACACTGTTTATAGTTTTCTCTATCTTTTCTGGAGTAAGTCTCTTTATTGTTTCATCAATGCCTATATCGCGATTAGGATCTCTGATATATTCTTTAAATTCCCTGCTTACTACCTTTTCTTCAACTGCAACTGCCATAATTGTCCTCCTTTATTCTTAATCTTTTACCAGTCTCTTGAATGCCAGAAGGCAAATTGAGAACCCATAAAAGACCTTGTTAAAAAGAAATAAAACATGTGACCCAATCTTGTAAAAGGAATCGCTATTAACATGGTTTCACCAAAAAGAATATGGAGATTTAGCATTGCTTTATGTGGAAGGAGCCACTGGTGATACGCAAGGAATCCAGTAAAAAATGGTAAAAAAGTAATGGCAAGTAAGATGTAATCAGAAGCAAAAGTAACAAATCTGACCTCTTTAGCAAAGATTCTTCTGAGAAGGAAGAAAATGCATGCAAAAATAACTATCAATGCCATTATGTCTGCTATGCCTTCAGAAAGGGTCCACCATGTTATTCCCCAGGATTCATACCATAAGATATTATGTGAAAGAAGAAATATAGGGGTAAAAACCAGACATATATGGAAAAGAAAGGTTACAGTCGTAATCACAGGCCTCAATCTCCAATTTCTCGAAGCAAAAGGGACAAGCCAGTGAAGAAGTGATTTGAACGTATCTTTTAAACTTATATAAGGAAACACTACCTTTTCTTTTTTTGCAAGTTGAATTAATTCACGAATCTTATAAGCACTTCCTCCAATAAAGACAGCAAAGGCAACCCATATTAGGTAAAACCTTAGAATGTTATATAGTGCTGTACTTGATAAAAATTCCATATTTTACCTCATATACCCCCCTTAATTCCCCCCCTTACTAAGGGGGGACACAGAGGGGTTAAATTTCACCTACAGGCACTATCCGGCGGTAATATTTTCCGTTCTCTACACACCTAATTAATAATTTCTCCCCATCAGGGCTGAAAACAGGGTTCCAGAGTGATTCATAACCCCTTTTCCCAACCTTGCCGTTAGCAATGATAAAATATTTACCATTTTTCTCAGCTCTTGCTACCACCGTATCACCGCCAGGACTAAAAACGGGGTCCCATACATTCTCGAATGTTTCAGACCACGGAGAGCCATCTACAGCGATTGTCCACCTGTTGCTATTCTTTACAGCTACTGCAACTTTTTTCCCGTCAGGACTGAATACAGGAGATAACACTGCCTGATTGAATATATTATTCCACGGTGAACCATCAACTGCTACTGTCCATTTACTGGGATCAACGGCAACAATAGCAGCTATCCTTTGGCCATTTAGGCTATATTTTTGATTCCATACCTGAAAGAAATTACCCCATATTGGCTTTCCATTCACTGCAAGTGTCCAGCCTTTGGGTGTCTGCACAGGGGCAACTACATCATTGCTATTTGGCTTAAAGATTGGTTCCCAAACAGCACCAAACACTTGCTCCCAGGGGGTTCCATCCACAGCAATCGTATATTGAGACATGTCTGTTCTTACAGATGCTGCCACATGGCTGCTGTCATCGCTGAAGACAGGCCCCCAGAGATTTAAAAAGGTCTTATCCCAGGGAATTCCATCTACTGCGACAGTCCAGACTCTTTCAAGAAAAGCGAGGATATCTCCTGGACGAATCATCTTTAACTGTACATAGGATGCAGTCCTTTTTCCATCAGGACTCATAGCAAGATCCCTTGCATCAGGAAATATATTCTCCCAGGTTGTACCATTTAAACAAACTCCGCTTCCCTCTGGTTTTCTTATATTGACTGCAATATTTTTCCCATCAGGGCTTAGTGTAAGATTCCATATATAATCGAATTTCTCTTCCCAGGGTTCTCTGTCAATAACTACAGCCCACTCGAAATCTTTGTAGACTAAACATATTAATTGATTATCAGGATTAAATTTAAGAGACCAGAGCCTTTCGAAAGTATCTTCCCAAGTTTCTCCATTCACGCAAGGGGTAAAACTTTTCTCTCCCATCATAACTGGAACGGCTATCTTCTCGCCGTCATCGCTAACTGTGAATTCGCGGACCTGCTGGAATTTCCTTTTCCATTCATTTATATTTGCGATTAATTTTTCTTTTGTTCCCCAGTCCCAGTTTGCTGATTCACTCATAAGTTATTCCCCTTCACTGATACCCATAGCTTGTGATTTACAATATTAATGGCAAATTATAAAAAATAATATTAAAAGTCAA
>JBFMAM010000207.1:0-3846 GCA_040755805.1 Nitrospirota bacterium | reverse complement strand
GATGCCACGACTTTCTCCTGAAGATAGGAGGAAAAATTTCAAAGAAGTAGAATTAGGTTTTACTGAAGAGATGGCAGTCAAAGAGGCAAGGCGATGCCTCAGATGCGAATTGGGTACACAGGATGGACAGAAGGCAATCCAGGAAATAACAAGCCTTAAAAAGGAAAGCGTTTCTATAGAGGTAGAGAGTTGAGATGGTAACTTTGACAATAGACGGCAGAAAAGTCACTGTAAAAAAGCTGTCCTCAGTTCTTGATGCAGCAAGAAAACTTGATATTCCAATACCCACATTATGCCACCACCCAAAACTCTCTCCTTATGGTGGATGCAGGCTCTGTATAGTGGAAATTAAAGGCATTGCAAAACCTCTTACAGCATGCACAACACCTGTAAGCGAAGGTATGGAAGTAATAACAACAAGCCCTTACATAGAAAAATTAAGGAGAACAACCCTCGAACTCCTTCTCTCTGACCACCCAAATGACTGCATGGTATGCGAAAAGGCAGGTGATTGTACACTTCAGGAACTTGCATACTTTTATGGCATAAGGGGGAACAGATTTGAAGGGGAAAGAAGGATATACACAAAAAGAGATGGAAACCCCTTTATTGAAAGAGATCTTGAGAAATGCATAATGTGTGGAAGATGTGTAAATGTATGTGATGAGGTTGAAGGTGTTGGAGCCATAGATTTTGGTTATAGGGGTTTTAATGTAAAGATATGTACACCTTTTGAAAAAGACCTTGATTGTGAGTTCTGTGGTCAGTGTGTGGCAATCTGCCCAACTGGTGCACTGACAGGAAAGATGTGGGCTCAGAAGGGGAGGCAGAAAGATATAAAGGAAATTGATACAGTCTGCCCTTACTGCGGATGCGGCTGCAACATAACACTCCATGTAAAACATAATGAGGTTATAAGGGTTTCATCGGATGAAGACACGATTAATGAAGGCTGGCTCTGCGCAAAAGGAAGATTTGGTTACGGATTTATTAATCACCCTGAAAGGCTAACAAAACCTCTAATCAGGATAGCCTCCAAAGAGCAGTCGAAAAAACAGTCATTGGTCAATAGTCATTCGTCATTAGTGAAAACCAATGACCAATGTCCAGTGACTAATGACAAAGGGGTATTTAAAGAGGTTTCATGGGATGAGGCGTTAGATTATGTTGCAAAGAGGCTAAAAGAAATAAGAGAGAGATATGGCTCTGACTCTATTGGTGGGCTTACCTCGGCAAAATGCACAAATGAAGAGAATTATCTATTCCAGAAGTTCACGAGGGCTGTTATAGGCACTAATAATACTGACAATTGTGCAAGGTATTGACATAGTGCAACAGTAGCTGGTCTGGCTACAGTATTCGGCTCAGGGGCCATGACAAATTCTATACCGGAGATCGAAAACCATGACGTGATTTTTGTTATTGGCTCAAATACAACAGAGACACACCCGATAATCGGTCTAAAAATAAAGAAGGCTGTAAGAAAGGGTGCAGAGCTTATTGTTGCAGACCCGAGAAAGATTGACCTCGTAAGGTTTGCTCATATATGGTTACAGCATAGGCCAGGCACAGACGTTGCCCTTCTGAAATCAATGATGCATGTAATAGTTAAAGAGGATTTGATAGACAAAAAATTCATAGATACATGGACAGAGGGATTTGAATCTTTCAAGGAAGGTCTTAATGAATATACACCTGAAATGGGGGAAAGGATTACAGGGGTTCCCAAAGAAGACATCATTAAAGCAGCCCTTGTTTATGGAAATGCTGTGCGGCCTGGTATTTATTATACAATGGGTATCACACAGCATACCCACGGGACAGAAAATGTCTATGCTATAGCAAAATTGGCATTGATGACAGGTAACCTCGGAAGGGAAAGTACAGGTGTCAACCCCCTCAGGGGGCAGAACAATGTCCAGGGCGCAACAGACATGGGTTGCATACCTGATTTTTACCCTGGCTATCAGAAGGTAAACATACCAGGTATAAAGAAGAAGTTTGAGAAGGTGTGGGGTGTGAGGCTCTCAGATAAGATAGGGCTTACAGCGACAGAAATGATTGAAGAGGCCCTAAAAGGAAATCTTAAGGCAATGTACATAATGGGAGAAAACCCTGTCTTGAGTGACCCTGATATGACCTATACTATAGAGGCATTAAAGAGACTTGATTTCCTTGTAGTGCAGGATATATTCATGACAGAGACAGCAGAGCTTGCAGATGTAGTTCTGCCCGCAGCGTGCTTTGCAGAAAAGGATGGGACATTTACGAATACAGAGAGAAGGGTTCAGAGGGTAAGAAAGGCAGTAGAACCTCCAGGAGAGGCAAGAGAGGATTCGTGGATAATTATGGAGCTTTCGAACATACTCGGGTATAAGATGAGATATACCTATATCGGAGAGGTATTTCATGAGGCAGGAAAGCTCTGGCCAGCATTGGCAGGTATAACCTATAGAAGGATAGAAAAGATGGGTCTCCAATGGCCATGTCCTACACTTGATCATCCTGGAACGCCTTATCTATTTAAAGGGGGGTTCCCCAGAGGGAAAGCTACATTCAGCACAGTCAGGTACAGACCATCGGAAGAATTGCCTGATAATAAGTATCCATTTTTGCTCTCGACAGGGAGGCAGCTTTTCCATTATCATACAAGTTCTATGACAAGGAAGATTGATGCTATCAATAAGGTATCACCTGAGGCATATATTGAAATCCATCCTGATGATGCAAAACAATTGGGTGTGGATAATGGTAAGATAGTAAAGGTTACGTCACGGAGAGGGTCTATTAACATTAAGGTTATGATTTCAGATAGACCTGCAAGGGGCATGGTCTTCATACCGTTTCATTTTAAGGAGGCAGCGGCCAATGTGCTTACCAGTACCGCCCTTGACCCTATCTCAAAGATACCCGAGTTAAAAGTGTGTGCAGTGAAGATAGAACCAATAGAACCAATAGATTAAGGTTTAGGTTAGGTTGAGATTTTCTTAACCTAAGCCTTAGCCTTAACCTAAAACTGATGAGGAGGTATTACACATGGTTAAGACAGATTTATTAAAAAAACAGGTTTTACTCGAAGATATTAACAGTGAGGCACTTAACAAGATATCCAGAATCGTTAAAGAAATGTCTTTTAAAAAGGGGGAATACCTGTTTAGAGAAGGGGATGACACGAAAGGGCTATATCTTACCCATTCAGGGAAGGTTGAAATTTCCAAGGTCACCGCTGATGGCTGGAGACAGACGCTCGCTGTCTTGATCCCGGGGCATTTCTTTGGAGAGCTGTCCCTTCTCGAGAAGAGAAAACACGTGGCAAGTGCAGTTGCGATTGAAGACACAGAACTCTTCCTCCTTCCAAAAGGAGAATTCGAAAGATTGATGGCAGAAGATATCGAACTGGCGTGTGGTATTATTAAAAAAATTGCCATCGTGATGACCAAAAATTTACGGCGTATGAATGATAAATTCCTCAGTGCATTGATAAGCTACTGAAATAATAAATTATAGGCGAGTCACTGGTCATCAGTCACTTGTCATTAGGTAAATGCAAAAATTTCTAACCAATTGACAAATGACCATTGACAAATGACCAATAATTTTATGAGGAGGGTTTTAAAAATGCCGCTTGATCCAACAAAACATGCAGACTGGGAGATTGCAGCAGCAGCAGAAAAGACGATGAAGAGATCTCAGCAATTAGCTGAGGAATTAGGTATTAAAAATGATGAGCTCTTACCTCATGGGCATTATATTGCCAAGGTTGATTATGCACGGGTTCTGGAGAGGCTAAAGGATAAACCTGATGGGAAATTTATTGAGGTAACAGCCATAACGCCAACCCCTCTC
>JBFMAM010000206.1:0-3883 GCA_040755805.1 Nitrospirota bacterium | reverse complement strand
GTTGACTATCACCACACGGTAGAGGATGTTGGTATAGTTCTTGGGAAGGCTGTTAAACAGGCACTCGGGGATATGAAAGGGATATCACGCTTTGGCCAGGCATCTGTGCCAATGGATGAGGCACTTGCCTCAGTCAGTCTTGATATAAGTGGAAGGCCTTATCTTGTGTATAAGGTTGAATTTTCGAAGAAAAGTAAGATCAAGAATTTTGATCCAGACCTTATTGAGGACTTTCTCCATGCATTTGTGAGCAACAGTGGCATAACCCTCCATGTTGTATCTCAGTATGGTAGAAACACACATCACATAATCGAGGCAGTTTTCAAGGCTTTGGGGAGAGCGCTCAGACAGGCAGTAGCAATCGATCCGAGGGTTAAAGGTGTACTATCAACGAAGAAAGTTCTATAAAGTGTATTAGTCTGTCATTCCTGCGAAAGCAGGAATCCATGGTTCGACAGGCTCACCATGCATCCTGAGCTTGTCGAAGGACTGGATTCCGCATCAAGTGCGGAATGACGATTTTTATCACATAAATTGAGGTATATTTATGAAGATAGCGATAACAGGGAAGGGCGGGGTTGGTAAGACTACCCTTGCCTCCTTATTAAGCCATCTCTTTGCAGAAGAGGGGAAAAGGGTTATTGCAGTAGATGCAGACCCTGATGCGAATCTTGCATCTGCATTGGGCATACCGAAGGATAATACTGAAAAGATTAGACCCATAGCAGATATGGCTGAACTCATTGAGGAGAGGACAGGAGCAAGGCCAGGAAGTATGGGAGGGATATTTAAACTTAATCCGAAGGTTGATGACCTGCCAGAGGGTATTGGTTATCGGCTTGATGGGATTACCCTCCTTATCATGGGTAAATCAAAGGCTGCTGCATCGGGTTGTTATTGCCCTGAGAATGTGCTTCTGAGAAGACTTCTCAGACATCTTGTGGTTGAGCGCAGAGAAGTAGTTATTGTTGATATGGAGGCAGGAATAGAGCATCTGACAAGGGGAACAGCCGAGTCTGTAGATGCATTTATAGTTGTTGTTGAGCCTGGTCAGAGGAGCATGCAGACAGCTAAAACCGTGAGTGAGATGGCAGAAGGACTTGGTGTCAGGAAAGTGTTTGTTATTGCAAACAAGGTGAGAAGCGCTGACGATCTGGACTTCATAAGAGAGAACATTAAGGGTATAGAACTTATTGGTTCGATTAAGTTTAACGACGCAATAATGGCTGCAGATATTAAAGGTCTCTCGCCATATAGTTGTTCTCCTGAGAGTGTGAATGAGGTGAAGGAGATTAAGGAAAGGATTGAGAAATTACTGGGATAAAAGAACACTAAGAAGAGAAGTCCTTGAGAAAAGAGATTCCATCCCGCCTTCTGAAAGGAAGAAAAAGGATGTGCTTATAAGGCATAAGCTCTTCAGCATGCCAGAGTTCAAGGAGGTGAATACTATACTTTTTTACGCCTCTTTCAGGACAGAGGTTGAGACTATCAGCATGATAAAGGAATCTCTGAAAATGGGTAAAAGGGTTGTGGTTCCAAAGGTGGATAAAGAAAGACACAGGCTGAGGCTTTATGAGATAAAAGATGTGAGTGAATTATCTTCCGGATATATGGGAATCCCAGAACCATCTCTGCTTGATGAAAGGCTTGTGAACCTTGATGATATTGACCTTGTTATCATCCCTAGCGTAGTTTTCGATTACTCAGGTAACAGGCTCGGGTACGGAGCAGGTTACTATGATATTCTGCTTTCAGAAATGAAGAGAAAGATACCCTTTATTGCGTTAGCATACGAAGAGCAGATTGTTGATTCAATTCCATCAGAACTACATGATGTGAAGGTGGATATAATTATTACGGATAAGCAGGTAATAAAGATTAAGTAAACCCCGCACCATCTCTCATGGTGCGGAGTAAAACTTCGCAAAAACATGCAGGTTCAAAGAGATAGATATATCAAGCCTGTATCTGTTAGAGAAGGGAACTCTTGACTCTTCTTACTTCTTACTTTTTACTTTTCACTTCTCGGTTCTCACTTCATTTTGTAGCACACCTTGGCCTTGTGCTGAGAAGCACCAGCTTTCTTGCATCAAGGACGGTGACCATACCGTCACCATCTAAGTCGCAAAAATACACCAGTTGTTCCATTTTCCAAGAACATTCTATTGACTAAAAACGATTATAAATGCTATTTTAATTTTAATATGTCTACGTCAATACCAGGTATAATGCATCCTCATATAACTAAAAATCCCACTGTTTGTGGCGGTAGTCCAGTGATAGCAGGGACGAGGTTTCCTGTAAGGTCGGTGGTTTTTTATAGTCTTAAAATTGGTCTTACTCCAGAAGAAATAGTTGAGAAATTCCCTCATCTTTCTTTGGCTCAGATTTACGACGCCCTTGCCTATTATTACGACAACCGCTCAGAAATCGAACAGGACATCTTGGAAAACACAGAAGAAACTGTCCGTGACACAAAAAATTAAGCTTTACCTCGATGCGGATGTTGATCCACTACTTGCTAAAGTAATTCGTGATAGAGGATATGATGTTTTATCTACCCATGAGGCTGGAATGCACAAATCTGATGATTACGAACAGATTGATTTTGCTATATCACAAGGCAGAGCGGTATTAACCCACAATATCAGAGACTTTCATCGAATAGCAAAAGAGTACGCAAAAATTAACAAATCCCATAGAGGAATAATTCTTTCATCACAGTTACCGTTTAAGGAGTTATTAAAAAGAACCCTTCGTTTGCTTAACAAGCACAACGCTGAGAATGTATTAAACCATGTTGTGTGGTTAGAAGATTTTAAATAAAGACTTAAATAAAGACACCCACTGGCATTTAAGACCAATGGGCGTTTCTTTTTCTTACTTCCTACTTCCTACTTCCTACTTTCTACTCCCTACTTCTCACTTATTTAGTAGCACACTTTGGCCTTGTGCACAGAAGTACCAGCTTCCTGGCATCTAAGACAGTAATCATGCCATTCCCATTTTACTACCGAATCTTTACACTATCCTTATACAGGGTCGCCAATCTTCCTAAATACTCCTCATGAGGATAAGCAGAGAGGAATTTTTGAACTAATGCGATTTCTTCAGCAGATGTTAAATTCCCACGGCGAATATAAATAATACCTCCTGTTCTATCAGGAGGAAATCTCACTGCATTTGTAAAGTGGTAATCTCTTGTTATTAGAACTGCAGAGTTTTCTATAACCAGATTAAAAATGTCTTCATCAATGATTCCTGATGTCGGGGATTCAGCTATTGCAATTACGCTGTGTCCTGCTTCTCTTAAAGTTACAGCTACACCATAGCTTACACTCTCATCCACCACAATCCTCATGCAGGTATCATTTTTTCTGTGGCCAAAAAGGATGCATATTCAAGACACGCAAGGATGTCTTCTTTAGTCAGCTTGGGGAAATTTTTAAGTATTGTATCGTAATCCTCTCCTGCTGCAAGATGACTGAGGATTATATGAACAGGGATACGTGTACCTTTTATACAAGGCTCGCCTCCACAGATATTTGGATCGGATACAATACGTGGATTCATATCTTTGCCCCTTTTTTATTTTAATTATAACAGAAAAAAAATTGACTTGCTTCTTAGTTCTTACTTCTTGCTTTTCACTCTTTACTTCTCACTTATTTTGGGTTTTAAAAGGTTTTAAAAGGGACGTTGTTAATTTAGTCAATTTTAGCTAAGTTCGCTTTTAACATTCTGGAAATAGCCGCGGTAGTTACACCAACTTCCCTGGCAACCGTCGCCATTGCAATGCCATGTTCTTCAACCAATACATGTGCAATTTGCTGACGTATTTGTGAAATATGTCTCCGACGACTTCCTCCCTTCAGTTCGGAAG
>JBFMAM010000205.1:0-3904 GCA_040755805.1 Nitrospirota bacterium | reverse complement strand
TGGAGGGAATACAGTGCCACCTTCAAGCTGCTGGCCTAATCCCTGCTCAAGGTCAGATGCAATAATTAATGGTTCAGCAGCCCCTTTCTGAAGCTTGCTTATCCCCTGTCTGACTGTCTCGAGTCTTCCTCCAAAAATAATGAAACCTGCAATTCCCTTTTTGACAAGCCTGAGGTAATAGTCAAAGTTTTTCTCTATCTCGTTACCATTTAGCCGTGGGATTATGAATTGGTAGAAATTCATAAGGTATTATATCAGGGTAATTGATTAATCCACATAAAAGATTGGCTCTTGACGAAATGTTGGAATAATAGATTAAGCTAAAATAATCAATAACCAATCCGCCTAAGGCGGACTAATAATCAGATAATAACCAATAATTCAATAACCAAAGTAATAGGAACGTATTAGATAAAATGTTATTGCGAGGGATGAAGTCCCGAAGCAATCTGTCCGGGGGTGTCATTCCGAGCAAAGCGAGGAATCTCATAGGGATTGCTTCGCCCGCCTCAGGCGGGCTCGCAATAACAATATAAATAGTTTTATTATTGGTGCTTGGTTATTGGAATTTATTTGATGATAGGGTATTGGTGTTTGGTTAATTTGGTTATCGTTGATTGGAAATAAAGAGCGTTAACAAAAGTTGGTAAGGAGGAAGGATGGGTCTTTTTGAAAGGCTTAAAGAGGGTCTCACAAAGACGAGAAAAGGTTTTATAGAAAAGGTTGAATCTGTTTTAACAGGTCGTAAGATTGATGAAGAAACCCTCGAAGAGCTCGAGGAGATACTAATTATATCTGATGTCGGAACACGTGCTACATCGGAGATAATGACGGCCATTCGGGAAAAGGTAAAGAGGGGAGAGGTCAGAGATGCGGTTTCTGCAAAAGAACTACTGAAGAAAGAGATGGTATCCATTCTCGGGTATTCTCAGCCCATTGTGGTTTACGGAGATAGGCCTCTTGTGATTCTTTCTGTTGGTGTGAACGGCGTGGGTAAGACAACAACTATCGGAAAGCTTGCAAGCAGGTTCCGCTCTCAGGGTTTTTCTGTTTTGCTTGCAGCAGGGGATACATTCAGGGCTGCTGCAATTGAGCAACTCGAGATCTGGGCAAGAAGGGCAGAAGCCCAGTTTGTAAAACACAAGAGCGGCTCGGATCCTGCTGCAGTTGCCTTTGATGCCATCATGGCAGCAAAGCATAGAGGTGTAGATATTGTTATAGTTGATACCGCTGGTAGATTACACACCAAAAGCCCACTCATGGAAGAACTAAAAAAAGTGAAAAGGGTAATTGAAAAGGCAATGCCTGGTGCACCCCAGGAGATTCTTCTTGTAGTTGATGCAACTACAGGACAGAATGCCCTGAGGCAGGCAGAGATGTTCAATGAGGCAATCGGCGTAACCGGTATTGCCCTGACAAAACTTGACGGTACTGCAAAAGGTGGAATTGTATTTGCAATAAAAAAGGACTTTGGCATCCCTGTGAGACTTATCGGTATCGGCGAAGGGATAGATGACCTGCGAGATTTCAATCCGGAGGAGTTTGTAGAGGCGCTTTTTTCATAAATTCGATCCATATCGGAAGTGCTGCCCTTGCACCTGTCTCATTTGGACCAATCGGTGTATGGTCATCCCTTCCAACCCATACACCTACAGCAAACCTGTCATCAAACCCTATAAACCAGGCATCTGTGTAATCATTTGTGGTCCCGGTCTTTCCGTAAACAGTCTTGCCGAGTTCTTTTGCCTTTTGTGCTGTACCCTCTTTAATAACTGCATTAAGGATTATCTTCATCTCCTCAATAACATTTTTATTGACTATCTCTTTTGCCTTGGGAATTGTCTCATCAATGATTACACCATCTCTGTTTAGTATCCTCTCGTAAGTGAGTGGCTCGATAATCGTGCCCGTTGCAAAAGTGGAGTATGCAAAGACCATTTCCATGAGTGTCACATCGGAGGCACCAAGTGCAGTCGGCATGTAGGGTTGGAGATTGCTCTTGATGCCAAGCCTTTGGGCAATCTCTATGACATTCGCTATGCCGACCCTTTCAGCAAGCCTAATAGTAGCAGCATTTAAGGATTTTGCAAGAGCTGTCTTAAGGGTAACCAATCCATAGTATTTCCCATCATAGTTTTTAGGAGACCAGACCTCGCCATGATGTGCGCCTCTGAATGAGATTGGAGAATCAACAATCATGTCTTCTGGTAACATTCCGCTATTTAACGCTGTAAGATAAACAAAGGGCTTAAATGCCGAGCCTGGTTGCCTCTGTGCCTGTGCTGCCCTGTTGTACTGGCTTCTCCAGAAATCAAAACCACCTACCATCGCTTTTATATGTCCCGTCCTAAGCTCTATTGCTGTAAGTGATGCCTGAATGCCAGATCTTACCCTTTTCTCGACGGTCTCAACCCCTTTTTTTACCGCCTCTTCTGCTATCTTTTGCATCCTGTAGTCCAAAGTCGAATAAACCTTATAACCTGCAGTATAAATCTCAGAACCATATTTCTGCTCGAGCCTCTGCCTCAAAAGTTCTATGAAATATGGTGCCTCATATTTTCTCATATATGGCATCTTAGGAAGGGGTTCTTTCTCAGCCGCATCAAACTCTGCTTTAGTAATAAACTTATGGCCAAGCATCTGTTTCAGTACAACATAACGCCTTTCTCTGGCCTTATCAGGGTTTTTGAATGGAGAGAAAAGAGAGGGTGCCTTTGGGAGGGACGCAAGGAGCGCTGCCTCTCCGACAGTAAGTTCATTAACAGATTTTCCAAAATATGTCTGTGATGCTGCCTCAATACCATATGCCCTTGTCCCAAAATAAGCCTGATTTAGATAAAGGCCGAGGATTTCATCCTTTGTATAGCGTTTCTCTATCTGAATAGAAAGCACTGCCTCCTTCAATTTCCTTTTTAAAGACCTCTCAGGTGTTAAAAAAAGCATCTTTGCAAGCTGTTGTGTAATGGTGCTCCCTCCTTCCACAATACTTCTTGCCTTGATGTCATGCCATAGTGCCCTCAATATACCTATGAGATCAACTCCGGGATGGTAGTAAAACCTTATGTCTTCAACCGAGATAGATGCCTTTTTTACATGATCTGGTATCTGATAATGTGGTATAAATGTCCTCCGCTCAAGATAGAGTTCTGCAATGACCTTTCCATCACTTGAATAGACCCTGGATGACTCTATCGGAGTGTATTCCTCAAGGGTCTTTATCTTCGGGAGCTCATAGATGGTCCAGTATATAAAGCCTCCAAGGATACCGACAAGGGCTGAGAAGATAATGAGGACTATTATCTCTTTGGATGTTGACCTTCTCTCCGCCCCCTCGAGTTCCTGCTCAAGTCTCGTCATCAATTAATTATAACTAAATTCGTTAACCAATCACCAAATAAGCTCCGACATGAATCAAATAACCAAACACCAATAACCAATTACCAAATAAATTCCAATAACCAAGCATCAATTGACCAAACACTTGGAATTTGGTCACCCGTACAGTCCTCGCACCCCGCGAAAGTGGGGTGCAGGGTTTACTCTAAGTTGTAAATTGCCTATAATACTGTACTTATGGTTATATCTTCGGTATGGAGGGGACATGCTCATAAGGGGCAGGGTCTGGCGATTTGGTAATGATATTGATACTGATGTAATTATACCTGCAAGATATCTTAATACATTTGAACCAGAAGAGCTCGCAAAACATGTGATGGAAGGCGTAGACAAGGATTTCTACAGCAAGATAAAGACGGGTGATATTATTGTTGCTGGCAAAAACTTTGGCTGCGGCTCATCGAGGGAACACGCGCCAATTGCATTAAAGGCAGCAGGTATCCAGGCGGTCATAGCAAAGAGCTTTGCAAGGATTTTTTACCGTAATGCCTTTAATATAGGGCTTCCC